>VBOM01000089.1 GCA_005877535.1 Nitrospirota bacterium
CATAGATCGAGACATTACGGAACGCAAACGGGCCGCGGAAGAATCGAGAAACAATCAAGCGCTTCTGGCCTCCATCATCGAAAATATTCCTCACATGATCTTCGTCAAGGATGCCAAGACCCTCAAGTTTGTGCGCTTCAACCGGGGGGGTGAGCAATTGCTCGGTTATCCCAGAGCCGAGCTCGTCGGCAAAACCGATTATGACTTTTTCCCCAAACAGGAAGCCGACTTTTTCACGGCTATGGACCGCAAAGTATTAAAAGGTGGGCTCATCCTAGATATTCACGAAGAGCCGATCGAAACTCGGCGGAAGGGAAGGAGGCTGCTCCATACCAAGAAAGTTCCGATCAACGGCGACGATGGCACGCCCCAGTATTTGCTCGGTATCTCGGAAGATATTACCGAACGCAAGTACAGTGAACATGTAGAACGAGAGCGGGCCCGCTTGCTGGAACAGCAACAGATTGCGTTGTGCGAGCTAGCGAAGCGCGATGTGATCCATACGGGGAATCTCGAGGAGGCGTTGCGGGTGATCACCGAAACGGGAAGCCGGGTGCTCGGAGTGGAACGGGCTAGCATTTGGACATTCAACGAACAAGGGACTGCGATGGAACTGCTCGACCTCTATGAGCGGACCCCGAACAGGCATATAACCGGCCTCACTCTGGCCGCGGAGGATTACCCGTCCTACTTCCAAGCCATCGCACAGGAAGAGCTCGCGATTGCCGCTCATGACGCTCATGCGGACGTCCGGACCAGGGAGTTTTCCCAATCCTATCTGACCCCACTCGGAATTGGAGCCATGCTGGATGCGCCGGTTCGACGCAGGGGGCATGTCGTCGGTGTATTGTGTCACGAACATGTTGGTGGACCCCGACCCTGGACGACGGAAGAAGTATATTTTTCCAGTTCGCTGGCTACCTTTCTGACCCTCGCACTGGAAGCCCATCAACGCTGGGAGGTTGAGGAAGCCCTCGTCCTCGCCAAGCAAACGGCAGAAGTCGCCAGCCGAGCAAAGAGCGAGTTTCTGGCCAGCGTCAGCCATGAGATTCGAACGCCCATGAACGCGATTATCGGGATGGCAGATCTGCTATGGGAAACGGATCTGACCCCCGACCAACGGAAATACTTGCGTATCTTCCGCCGCGCCGGCGGAAATCTCTTGAGTCTGATCAACGACATTCTCGATCTGTCGAAAGTTGAGGTCGGCCATCTGGAGCTGGAATCAACCGACTTTGATATGAGCGACTTGGTTGAAAAAGCCATCGAGATTCTCGCCATGCGGGCCAATGAAAAAGGCCTCGAACTCGCCTGCCACCTTTCGTCTGACGTTCCCCGCGCCGTGATCGGAGACCCCAACAGGCTACACCAGATCCTCATCAACCTCATCAGCAACGCGATCAAATTCACCGACAGCGGGTCCGTCACGGTGCGCGTCATGCAAGACCAGGAACTGCTCACGCCAGGAGCCATTCGATTTTCTATAAGCGACACAGGGATCGGTATTCCGCCCGACAAGCGTGCTGCCATTTTTGAAAGCTTCACGCAAGCCCACGCCTCAATGACGCGCAAGTATGGGGGTACTGGTTTAGGCCTGACCATTTCAAGGCAATTAGCCGAACTCATGAACGGTCGAATCTGGGTGGAGAGTACCATGGGAGTGGGCAGCACATTTCATTGCTGTGTGCAGCTCGCGGTGCAATCGAGCCCGACACCCACACACGACAACGTCCCAATCAATCTTGAAGGGGTCAGAACACTCGTGGTTGATGACCATGCCACCAACCGTCTAATCCTTCGCGAAACCTTGGCTACCTTGGGAGCAGAGGTGACGGATACTGCATCCGGTCGTGAGGCTCTCGCTGAATGGCGGCGCGCTGCTGCTTCGGCACAACCCTACGAGCTCTTGCTCCTCGACTGTCGCATGCCGGAGATGGATGGATTCCAGGTTGCCGAAGAGATCAGACGAGCCAGCCCTCCCCAGAGCCCGACGATAGTGATGCTGGCCTCTGACCATTGGGCTGACGATATCGCCCGCACGTACGACATGGGGCTGGGCGGCTATTTGATCAAACCCATCAGGAAATCGGATCTCCTCCAGACCATCAACATCGCGCTTGACCGTTCTATGGGCATCCAACACATGCCTAATTCAGCACCAGTGGCTCCCATCCCTTCTACCGAAGGCAGGGCACTTCGTGTCTTACTGGTAGAAGATTCCCCAGACAATCAGGTACTGATCCGTTCCTATTTGAAGCAGACTCCCTATCGCCTGGATGTCGCAGATCACGGAGCCATCGCGTTGAAGCTATTCAAGAATGGCTACTATGACCTCATCTTGATGGATATGCAGATGCCTGTGATGGATGGCTATGAAGCCACAAAAGCGATCCGGGCCTGGGAGCGGGAGCAGGACCTCCCTCCCACACAGGTGATTGCCTTGACCGCTTTGGCACTGAAAGAAGACGGGGTCAAGATTCTCGAAGCCGGCTGCAATGCTCATATGACAAAACCCATCAAGAAGCAGACCCTCCTGGGAGTCCTCCAGGCTTGTAAAGGACGGCGTACATCATGACCATGGGACCAAACGAGAATGAAACGAATGCCCTTACCGTGCACATCGACCAAGGCCTTGAGGAAATCGTTCCAGGATTTCTAGAGAATCGTCGACGTGACGTGCCGACACTCGAAACCGCGTTGCAGCAGAATAATCTGGCGAAGATTCGTATGATCGGTCATCGCATGAAGGGGGACGGAGGAGGATACGGGTTCGACGCCATCAGTATGATAGGAGCCGCCTTAGAGCAAGCGGCGGCACGAAATGACCTGGACGCAATCCGACGACATACCGCCGAACTCATCGACTTTCTTGCCCGAGTTACCGTGGTGTATAGGGGATGAATACTATCAGAATGCTGAAAAAGTCCGCCAGTCTCTGAAGCGCGTGACGAGCACGCCGAGCGCGACAGGCGCGACGTGCAATCCTGATTCTGCGTGGCTCGCCTTTCCCGCCAGTCTCGCGTGGCTCGCTTCGCTATCCTACGCGGTATTTTCCTGTTGCCCCATAAGTGCGGGCCATTGAATCTCCACTGTGCCACAATAGTTTTTCCGCAGCCTGCTAGAGGAGTTTCTCCGGTGCCATAATTTCGCACACAAATAGTTCGGCGCCGGCGCGAGCACGGGAGACGAATAAGAAGGGAAATTACTTGGGTCTATCCGCTGGCACCAGTGGGAAGAGGCGTCGCCTGGTGAGCCGCCTGGTCACACAAGGCTAGGCTTTGAAGAAGATCTCTTGAGGGGCTTATCCCGTCGCCAAGAACCATATTATCGGCTCCGGGTCGAGCGAGCTTGGTTTGGTGGAGGGGCCCGCTACCTGCTTTATTTTGTCCGACGAATCGCATCCCGCTGAGAGCTCCCCAGGCTGATTCCAAGCGCGCCAACGCCAAGAAATAAGCTTGCCCACTCACGATTATTTCCTCTTCCTCCACTCCCACGGCGGACCGGCTGTGGAATCAACCTACAATCCTCTCCTCGCCTCTCGCGCTTGGTTCTCCATTCCCGCACCATATTCCCTGTGCATACCACCAGTATTATCCGATCTTAACCAGCATGCGAGGGTGTCTGTTAGTACGTCACGGTGTCGGAGGGGAGTCGAATGAGAAGGCGAATCTGTCTGACTTGCCACCCCACAAGAAACCGCCTACTCTTGAAATAATCCAAGGGAGTCCGGAATGCGAGTTTACTGGAAATGGGTGATCAAAACAGTTCCAAGTTTGGGGCTTGGGTTACTCATGTTGGCTTCGACAGTCACCCCTCGGCAAGCCAATTCCAATGTGGAAGCCTGGCTCAAATATTTCGGCATTGAGAATGTACCACTATGGCTAGCCAGTAAGTCCACAGATACATGGGTATTTTGGATTGGGCTTGTGGGTTTCTGTGTATGGGCTATTCACTTATATATGCGACCGAATTTAAGGAGTGGCAAATTGTCCATTATGATTCGTGAAGGAGAACCCTGGGTAGAGGCGAATCCAGCCGTAGATCAGTCCCAGGCAGTGCCGATCAGCGGATGGCTGTATACATATCGTATCGCATTGATCAACAGCGATGATTCTACCCTGAGGAATGTTGAAGTGAAACTGACTTCTTTGGAGAAGGAGCCGAAGAATTCCCATGCAATTGGCAGTCACCTTAAACTGAGACATGACCGCGACGGAAGAACGAACTTTAATGTTCACCCCACCAAAGATCCACAATTTATGGATGCCATTTTTGCTGACGTATTCAGATTCTTTTTAGGTCCTGCAGGATCTTCATTCCTTAGCGTCGCTTCGCTGCCAGAGGATATGAATCGCCATATTCCAGTAGACAAATATGAGGTAAAAATCATGGCGACTAGTGAAAGTGGCGAAATGGCAACAGCTGAGCTGGCTTTCATTCCGCGTCCTGATCAAATTCCTGATTTCCGATTACTCAAAATGCAATCATTTCCTGGCGTGACAAGCTCTTTGAGCTAAGCAACTTGTTGGACACTGGCAACTTGATAAGAACTGATGAATCCTGCCGAGGAATAAAACTTTTATATCCTGGTACGACCCAGGAAGTTGAGCGGGAGATATCGAACTTAATGGCGCGGCGGACGGTTCAGCACGCTACCTCACGGCCGAAGTGTGGGGTGACTATGCGGGATTACTGCGGC
>VBOM01000090.1 GCA_005877535.1 Nitrospirota bacterium
CACCGAGCCCTTCCAGGGTCCGGTGGCATAACGGTTACATTAATATCGTGGGCGCCTGGGTCCACCGATTGAGACTCCCTGTCTGTGAACCGATCCCCGATTCTCGCCTTCGCGGAATCGTCTGCCGGATGGTTCGGCACTTCGGACTTGCCGGTGGCGAGGAGCCTGTTGCTCACTGACCGGCATAGGCACAGGAGACGGGAGAGCAACAAACACGGGCAGCGCGAGTTTTTTCGTCTCAATTCTCAATTGTCTCACCATTCGAAGATACTCTCGCTCTTCGGACTGAGACAGAATCAAGAATGTCGCCCCCTCCTTTTCGGCACGACCCGTTCGCCCGGTCCGGTGAACATATGAATTCGGATTGGTCGGCAACTCATAGTGAATCACCTGGGCCACATCCTGAATATCGAGGCCCCTGGCTGCCACATCAGTCGCAACGAGCGAACGGAGTCGGCCGGCCCGAAAGGCACCGAGCGTCCGTTCCCGCTGCGCTTGGCTGTGATTGCCGGTCAACGCACCGACCGACGCCGGTTCTCCACCCAAATGAGCTGCCAAACGTCGCACCTTATACTTTTGATCACAAAACACCATCGAACGTCCCTTACCCGTCACGGTCTGGAGCAAGGTATGTACGAGTTGTGTACGCGCCTGATCCCCCGGCACGACATAGTAGGCATGCACGATCGTGGTCGGAGTGCTGATTCCTGGGTCGACAGAGATCCGAGCGGGATCGCGTTGCATGCTCCGCGCGAGCGTTTGAATGTCCCCTGAAAATGTCGCGGAAAACAGCAGCGTCTGGCGTTCAGCCGGAAGAAGACGAATGATCCGTTGAATGTCCCGCAGGAACCCACGATCCAACATCTGATCGGCCTCATCCATCACGAGAAACGTCACGCCACCCAACTTTAAGTGGCCCGAGCCGGCCAAGTCGAGCAACCGCCCTGGCGTACCGACCACCACCATCGGTGGTCGTTGCAGTGCACGGTAATGGCGCTCAATCGGCGTCCCGCCATACACCGACAAGGAGGTCAAGGACATCGGAGCATACTTGCGCAGTTCCGTCTCGATCTGGAGCGCCAATTCTCGCGTGGGCGCCAACACCAAAAACTTCGGTCCGGGAGCGTGGCTTGGTCCGGACTTGGTATAGGGGCCAGGCGCGGGCGCAGAGGCCTCCCGTCGCATGACCTGCTCGATAATCGGCAGCAAAAACGCCAGTGTTTTTCCGCTCCCGGTTTTGGCTTGTGCCATAATGTCCAGGCCCTTCAGCGCCAGTGGAATAGCAGCCTGTTGCACCGGCGTGGGTGTCGTCAGGCCCGCCTGTAACAGGCGCTGGGCAAGGGACTGTGGCAGATTCATATCAGCAAACGTAGACATAAAACTTCTTCTATGGGACACACTTCCTGGGACTGCACGGTTCTGCCTGGTCAGAAGGCCGAGAACCGCATCGCGTTGATGGGCAATTCTAGGAAGGAACTAGCGGGGCTGCCGGATAGGCAGCCCCGACGTGTAAACACTCGTTACGGCTTAATACCGGTCGCCGCCTCGGCCACCACGACCTCCACCGCCGCCGCCACCACCAGAACGTGGCTCCTGGGGACGCGCTTCGTTGACGGTCAACGTGCGGCCACCCAACTCAGTGCCATTCAGCGCGGTAATCGCCGCCTGCGCTTCTGAATCCGAGGACATCTCCACGAATCCAAACCCGCGGGACTGGCCTGTGAACTTATCTGTGATAATCCGGGATGATGTCACCGCCCCATGAACAGCAAACAGATCGCTCAGTTGCTGCTCAGTTGTGGAATACGGCAAACATGCAATCACGCGCGATGCCCTGTGTCGATCTAATAGGCAGCGGGGGCAGAAAGCGGTCGCTGAGAAAAAAGCGGAATAGCGTGTAAACTATCAAAATTCAGCGCTGTTTGTCCGCGAACCAAGAGCCCAACTTGACCGATCGCTAACGACTGATCTTCAACCGTCACAGCGAGCTGCCCGTCAAAGAAGGTTTCGATAAAGTCCTTGCTGAAAATGGTATTCCGCTGGATTCGCAACGTATGCCAGGAAACCGCCTTGGGCGTAATCGACGACCGACCGAGTCTTGTCTCCTTTCCGTCCACCACCCGGCTCACTTCCAGTGTCTTCGTCACAAGATCAACCACCGCCGCATAGAAGTGCGCCGCATCATTCACCCCAAACACCAGTCCACCCACTCCTGTCACAGCGTCGACGGGAAATCGCATCCTGACCGACACGTCTGGATATTCATACTGAAACCCATCGGCAACGATCAAACGGTAACAGGTTTCGGCATGGCACGATGAATTCACGGCAAGAATGTTTGACCCAGAAGGGGCATCGGTATCCGCCTTGATCGTCCAGTCCGCAGCTGGCCCCTCGCCAAACCCCAGCATTGAGAATCCGGCAGGAGCCTCGCCAGACTTCTGCTGGTCGAAGGTCCACCGATTAAACAACCCCCCTTGGGCCTGACCTTTCAAGTTGGCTTCTTTTTCCGTCTGGCTCTCTGTCTGAATAGCTTGAGACCGCTCGACACAGAAACTCCACTCACCGGCGATCACGGCTACTCCTAGTACGAAGGAGACCATACCATTACGGCCAATACGTCTTGGTTTCATCCATTTGACAAGTTCACTCACGTCTATTCACACAATCTCTTCTTACTTCGGTGGCCGTTTTTTGATATCGAGAATGTCTTGCTGGAACCGGTCGCGCGCCGCCAAGATGGTCTTCCGCCGTTGCCACCGGCCCCAGCTCCACCATCGAAGACGATCCTGAAACGTGACGATTGGTGGTGGAGCGCTCCCACCGCCTGCGGCGAGCGCCAAGTCAAGTTCCCCGGCACGACGAGAGGCTTCGATCACCAGCACCGCACGATTCGGCAGATAGCGTCGATGGACTGTGGACAGCAACGCCTCGGTCATCGCATCGCCACGAGTCCCGACCACGACAATCTCTTGTGGCGTCCTCAGGTACCAATCCAGCGCACAGAGCATAGCCGATGAGCCATAAGGGTTGTGCCCCATCATGCTCCGGAACACCCGGAACAGGTGCTCGGCCCGGTCACAATACCTCTGCTCTTTTGTGAAAGAGAAAAGCCTCAACAAGACCAAGGCGACAATGGCATTACCGGATGGAATCGCACTATCGGTACCGGACTTCATACGATGGAGGAGGGCTTCGTGATCGCTGCTCGTATAAAAACACCCACCCGCCGCCTCATCCCAATATCGCTCCAGCAGATGGTCCGTCACCTCGCGGGCTTGATCCAGATACCAACGATGCGACGTTGCTTCAAACGCGTCCAGCAACGCGGCGGCAAGACAGGCTGCATCGTCCAGATAGCCGTTCAAGCGCCCCTCTCCCGCACTGACCGTACGATAGACTCGCCCGTTCTCGACCACATAGTCTAGCAGGAATGTGAGCGCCCGTTCCGCCGCTGCCAGATAAGCGGGAACCCCGAACGCGTGATAGGCGTCGAGATAGGCGGACACCATCATCCCGTTCCAGCTCGTGAGAATGTTGTCATCCCGCTGCGGTTTCATTCGTTGTTCGCGTGCTGCAAGCAACTTCCTCCTGGCAGGCCGCAACAGGGACTCCACCTCCTCTTGCGCGTCGCGCGCGAGCTGAATCCATCCGAGCCGATTCAACACGTTCTTGCCTTCAAAATTGCCGCTCTCCGTCACCCCATAGTGCCGGCAGAACTTCTCAGCCATTTCGGCGCCCAGCACCGCGGTAATCTCTCCCGGTTCCCAGACGAAGTAGCTTCCCTCGTGGCCCTCACTGTCGGCATCCTGCGCAGCAAAGAACGCACCGTCCGGATGTGTGAGTTCACGACGAACATACTCCAACGTCTCTTCCACAACCTCACGAAACCGATACTCTTTGGTGAGACGCCATCCATCGAGGTAGATCCGCACCAACTGCGCATTGTCGTAGAGCATCTTTTCGAAATGGGGAATTAACCACTGGCCATCCACCGAGTAGCGATGGAACCCGCCGCCGAGATGATCGTAAATCCCTCCGGCTGCCATGGTTTTGAGCTGCAAGAGCACCTGCTCTTGATGGGAGACGTCTTTCGTCCGAGCCGTCTGGCGCAGCAACAGGCTGAGCGGAGGGACCGTCGGAAATTTCGGTCCCTCACCGAATCCGCCGTGAACCGGGTCGAAAAACTGCCCTAAGTTCTTGGCCGCCTCATCGAGCAAACGTTCCGTCAACGGATCAGCCGACGGCTGAGGCGTTCCTATTCGTAGCAACCCAGTTTTCACCTTTTGCACATTCTTGCGGACATCGTCTCGATGATTCCGATAGGCCTCAACGACACCGCGTAAAACATCGGGAAATCCCGACAGGTTGTAGCGGGGCTCCGGCGGGAAATACGTCCCCCCGTAGAACGGTTCTTTGTCAGGCGTCAGAAACATCGTCAAGGGCCACCCGCCGCCCCGTCCCAGAAACACCTGTGCGGACTTTTGATAGATATCGTCCAGGTCCGGGCGCTCCTCTCGATCGACCTTCACGTTGATGAAGTCCTGGTTCATGAGCCTGGCAATCTCGACATTTTCGAAACATTCATGTGCCATGACATGGCACCAGTGACAGGCCGAGTAGCCAATCGACAACAGAATCGGCTTGTCCTCTACTTTTGCCCGCGACAAGGCTTCCTCGCCCCAGGGATACCACTCCACCGGATTCTTCGCATGCTGCCGAAGATAGGGGCTGGCTTCTGTGATGAGCCGGTTCGGGAAACGGTCCGCCTGTGTGGTTGGATCTGTCATCGATTGTTCATCCTCGCAATTTGTCATAGTACCTTGCCCGCAGCCGCTCTGCAACGAACCTGTCAGACTATGATATAGTTTTGCGCTATTTCGAAAGGCTCACTTCATGAACAGTTCGACGCGCAGCTGCTCTCCCTCTTTTGTTGTGGTCACTCTCCTGGGAATCATCCTCACTCTGCTCTCCCCGGGGGCCGAGGGTTTCGCGCAATCGGAAGATGACCAACAGGCATGGCTTCGAGCGCTCAACAGCCTGTCAAGCGAACGCATGCTCGCCGACGTGCAAACGTTAAGCAGCCCGGCTTTCAGTGGAAGGCAAGCCGGATCAGAGGATGATTTGCGTTCAGCCAATTGGGTAGGCGATCAATTTCGCGCCTCTAAGATCGGCCTTGCCTATGTTCCCCTTGATCGATTGAATGTTCTTCCCGGCGCCAAGGTCAATCCGCGTACGGGCTTCATGTCGAAGCCATTCCAAACTGTCATCATCGCCCCAGAACCGACTCTACAGATCTCTACGGCCAGGATTCCGGACAATCAGCGCCTCGGAACAGATTTTCTCCCGGTGCTCGATTCACCATCTGCGCATGCCCGTGCTCCGATCGTGTTCGTCGGCTATGGGATTGTCGATATCGCTGCGGACATGAATGACTATGCCGGAATCGACGTGAACAATTGCATCGTGCTGTTCCTAAGAGGAAAACCAGAACACTTTAAAGGAGCAATTACCCACGCGGACAAAGTCAGGATCGCTCGCCAGAAAGGGGCAGTGGGATATCTGACCGCGACTGGAACGGTCCTCAGTTCCTACGAGAAGCGGCGAGGCGTTACGGGACAACCCAGCGCCTTCTACGGACTTTCTCCAACCTCCGACAACCTTCCCGGCGCATGGATCAGCAGCTCTCGAGCGGTGCAAATCATTGCCGGAGCCGACCATTCCAACCAAGAGCGCCTCCGAAACTTACAGGAGCAGCTCAATCGAACCTCCGGATCTCGGTCATTTCTAACGGAGTACTTCGGGGCGCTCGAATGGGAGTCGTGGCAAGAGCAAGGGTCTCTGATCAACGTGATCGCGGTGCTCCCAGGCACAGATCCGCAGTTGACGCATGAAGCCATCGTAATCGGGGCGCATCGAGATCACTTCGGCCGCCAAGCAGGACTCTTGTTTCCAGGAGCCGATGATAACGCATCGGGGACTGCCGTCATGTTAGAAGTTGCTCGCGTTCTGACCAAGGCCGGCGCGTACCCTGCACGAACCATCCTCTTCATCTCCTTCAGCGGCGAAGAACAGGATCTGGTTGGGTCTCGGCTATATGTAGAGCGCCCAGTAGTGCCGCTCGCCTTGACTAGAACCATGATCAACATCGATCACGCCGGCGTTGGAAACGGACGGCTCACGGTCGGCCTGACAGGCTTGGAGAAGAACGTCGCAGTGGAGGCGGGACAGACAGCAGGGCTCACCGACAAGCTCGACCTGTACGGATTTTTCCCCGGTGGCGATCATGTGCCATTCAAAGAGGCTGGGATTCCAACCATTGCGGTCGTCAGCGCTGGAGTCCACCCACACTTTCATCAGCCGACCGATACCACTGACACGATCAATCCGGAGATTTTGCAAACCGTGGCCCGGTATGTTCTTGCACTCACCTGGCAACTGGCGAATGTGCAATAACTGAAGGCACGAGGCAAGGGACTAGAGGTAAGACAGAGAAAACATGCCCCTCGCAAGAGAAAGTCTCTCGCCTCATGCCCTATGCCTGGGTTTAGGGGATCTCGTCGAGAAGATTGGATTGGATCGATGGCAAAGGCACGGATTGGCGAGGAGGACCGGGGAGGACGAGCGCTGAACCGCTCTGGTTGGCGCCTTGGATCAGCCCGATCGAGAGTTGCGGCCCGAGCGTGGTCACAGCCCCGCTCCATGCTTGACCGGTCGTGGGATTCCGAAAGCTAAACGATTGAAAATTATTCCCAGGGTTGTACAGAAACCCCTGCGTGCCCTGATTGTCGATATAGAGACTCCCTGGGCCCGGCAGAATGAACAGTGGCGCGACCCCTCCATCGAATGAGCGAACACTGGAGATCGATTGGCCCCACACTCGCGAGTCCCACGACGGAAGCGTGAACAGGAGCAGGGCCAGCACAGACAGCGCCGGGGAAAGCACCGAGACCGTCAGAATAGTTTGCTTGACCCGATGGCCCTGAAATCTCATTGCACTTAGTCCATGACAGTTTTGTATAGACTCATTATAGTATAGAGAGATATTCCTTGTCGATCAAAGGGGGCGTTATGGAGCACGGTACCGGAACAAATAGATGGTTGCGCACATTTGGCTTTGCTGTCGCAGTCAGCCTGGCCCTGTCACCAGGGCTCAGTTGGGGGCTGGAGATCGACAAGCAGCCACAAGCGGAACGACGGGAAACCATCTCTCTCGCCGACGCGGCCATTCGCGCACTGCAGCATAACCTGGACATCACCATCAGCCGCCAGACAAAAGACAGCCGGCTAGCCGACATCACCGTCG
>VBOM01000091.1 GCA_005877535.1 Nitrospirota bacterium
TCAAGGATGTGCAACGGCTGGTGCACGAACTACAAGTACACCAGATCGAGCTGGAGATGCAGAACGACGAGCTCCGCCGGACCCAGCTGGAGCTCGAAGCGGCGCGCGACCGCTATATGGACCTCTATGATTTTTCCCCGGTCGGCCATCTTACGATGGATACGCACGGCACGATTGTGGAAGCCAATCTGAGGATTGGGACGATGCTCGGCCTCCCCCGCAAGGAGTTGATCGGACAATCAGTCGCCCGCTTCTTTGCATCGGAAGATCAGGACATCGTCCACCGGCATTATCAGGAAGTCTTGAGGACAGGCACGCCACAAACCTGTGAGTTGCATCTCAGGAAAAATGTCGGCACCTACTCTTGCGTCTTTCTCAAGAGCCATGCGGTTCACGATGATACAGGGCACATGACCCATTGGCGGACCGCGTTTCTGGACATCACCGAACGGAAGGTAGCTGAAGAAGAACTTCGCAAAAGCGAAATGCGACTCCAGGCCATTCTCGAAAACAGCCCGGGGATGGTGTTTCTGAAGGATGGCGAGGGCCACTATCTCCTTGTTAATCGCCAGTTCGAACGTGCGTTCCATATGTCGCGCGAGCAAGTCGTGGGCAAAACGGATGAGGACATCTTTATGCCAGAGCAGGCCGCTATGTTTCGTGCCAATGATCTAAAGGTACTGCAGACCGGAGTTGCTCTCGAATTTGAAGAAGTCTCCTTGCACAACGATGGTCCTCACACATGTCTTGTCTCCAAATTTCCATTGTACGTTGGATACGGGAAATCCGCTATCCTGTGCGGCATTGCCACTGACATCACCCAGCGGAAGCAGATGGAAGAATCATTGCGGCAGAGCGAGGAGCGGTATCGGAGCATTTTTGAGAACGCCTCGGAAGGGATCTTTCAGACAACCCTTGATGGGAAGTATGTTGCCGTGAATCCAGCGCTCGCGCGCATGTATGGGTACGACTCGCCGGACGACATGATCGCCACGATCACGGATATTGCCAGTCAGCTGTACGTGGACCCAGGACGTCGCGATGAGTTTATTCGCCTGATGCGATCACAGGAGGAAGTGACCGGCTTCGAGGCACTGGTGTACCGAAAGGACGGCAGTTTTATTTGGATCTCCGAAAACGTGCGGCCTCGTTGCGATCAGGCCGGGGTGCTCATCGGGTATGAGGGAACGGTGGAGAACATTACGGAGCGCAAACTTGCGAATGAACGATTGCGCGCCACGCTCGAAGAAGTCCGCATGTTGAGCGGACGACTCGCTACCGCACAGGAAGAAGAACGAACCCGCATTGCCCGCGAGTTGCATGATGAGTTAGGGGTCGGGCTTACGTGCCTCAAAATCGATCTCTCACGTCTCTATGCGATAGAAAGCGAGGGGGCTGGAGCCGGAGCTCGCAGGAAAGTGGAGGACAAGATCCGGGCGATGATCGAACAGATCGATACGACCATTGCCTCAGTGCAACGACTGGTCACGGAACTGCGACCTGCCGTCTTGGACGACCTAGGATTAGTCGCGGCCATTGAGTGGCAATGTCAGGATTTTCAGAAGCGCACCGGTATTCCCTGCACCTGTGTGACAAGTGCGGACGATATCGCCATGGAACGGGAGCGGGCCACGGCAATCTTCCGCATCTGCCAAGAAGCCCTCACCAACACGGTGCGGCATGCCAAGGCCACAGCGGTGACGATCAAGTTAGAATCACGAAGCGAGTCCCTGCGGCTGGTGGTGGCCGACAACGGTGTGGGAATACCAGATACGAAAGTCTCGAACTACCAGTCGCTGGGGTTGCTCGGGATGCGGGAGCGTGTCGCTTTATTTGGTGGAGAGATTACGATCGAGGGTAATCCCGGAAATGGCACGACCGTCACTGCATGTCTGCCACGGTGCCTGTCTTCATCCTGAATCCATGGAATGAAGCCTATGTTAAAAGTTCTGGTGGCTGATGATTTCCCCCTCATCCGGCGAGGGGTGCGGGAGCTCCTGGTCGAGGGATTTCAAGGCGCGAAAATCGGCGAGGCCAGTAATTTTCATGAGATGCTGGATTTACTGAGGCGGAAACCGTGGGACGTGGCTGTGATGGATATCAGCATGCCCGGCATGAACGGGCTGGACGCGCTCAAACAAGTGAAAGAGGAGTTCCCAGACCTGCCGGTGCTGATTTTCAGCATGCATCCGGAGGAGCAGTACGCGGTCCGGATGTTCAAAGCCGGCGCCGATGGGTATCTGACCAAAGTCAGCGCTCCGGAAGAACTGGTCAAGGCGATTACGAAGGTGCAGCAGGGCGGTAAGTATGTCAGCCCCTCACTGGGGGAGGCCCTCGTCTTCACCGTCAAGTCCGGCAACGAGAAGCCACCGAATGAGCTGCTCTCAGACCGGGAATACCAAGTGCTGTGCCTCATCGGCTCGGGAAAAACCGTCAGTGAGATCGCCGGCACGACGAACCTGAGCGTCACGACGATCAGCACCTACCGTGCACGGATTCTCGAAAAGATGCGCATGAAGACCAATGCGGAACTAACCCGGTACGTGATACGACAGGGACTCGAGGAGTAAGATTGTTGAGTTCAGAGTCCTGAGTTGAAAGCGGATATGCCTGTACAGTCCAGCCGCCCTGTGATTCCTGATCCCAGCCCTCTACGGTTTCCGCGCTGAACAGTCAGCACTCCCCCTTCCTTCCCCTCTGTCGTACAAACCACGACCTTGCTGCTTGTATCGATTCGACAAGAAAATCCTGCATTCGTCGATAGGGCTCCGACCACGACTCGGTTATAACAAGGCCGCACAGACGAGCCAACGAACAGGTCTGACATTGACGATGGCGCACTCCTTAAAAACTTCTCGAGACAACCAGGCTGCTCCTCTCACAGCACCCTCCACCCCCAAAGAGGAGGTCGCTATGGCAGAGACGAATGTCCCCAGCATTGATGTCGTCATCTGCCACGAAGTGACCAGCCTGGTGTCCTGTACCCTCGATGAGCTGGCTCAGAGAGTCCCGGCCTATTCGTGGGCGCAAGTGTTCGCATCGGTGGATCGGCTCAGCCGGCAAGGCACGTTGACGCTCAGACGCACGAGTCGTTTCGGCTTCGTCCTATCAATCGGTTCAGATCCTTCCCTCACCAGTCTTCGCAAGGCAGGAGTAGGCTAGCCTCGTGTGAGCTGGATGGCTGATTCACTCCTCGTCGGAAGATAAACATTCAGGATCGTGGGAAGCAGGTAGGGGGTGGTGTGTGAACAAGGAGCGTTCACGGAAGGAGCGGTCGATGCAGGAACGATTATACAACCCCGCAATGGAACCGTCACGTTCGCATCATCGTGATCCGATACGGTGCCGCCGCGTAAACCATGCGGGGGCATGAGGCTGACACAGCAGTGAGAAGGAGGGCTGACGATGGCAAGCCGGCAGAACGGTGAGAGAATCCGCGTCATGATTGTGGAACAGGACTTGGACTTTGGGTTGAAACTGGCTGATTGGCTCGCCACCCACGGCTACCAACCGGTGTTCGTCAGGACCGTGGAGGCCGCGATCGATGAGCTGAGCGGCGTCCGCCCTCGGGCGATCTTTGTCGGACTCGGCTGCTCTGAGCCTGCGGTGCAGTTCGACATGGCGGAAGTACTCCTGATGATCCAGACCGTCTGTCCTCGTGTGCCGGTGATCACCATCGCGGATGAGCTCAGCGAGCACCTGACGCAAGTCGTGTTTCGCCAAGGGGCTCGCCGGTTTGTGGTCAAGCCGGTGGAATTCTCACAGGTCGGTGAGGTGCTCCAGTCGGAGTTGAGCGCCGCGACGATGTAAGGGGCCTCGTGGCCAGGGCTGTAGGGGTCCTGGGGATTGCCTTGATGGGGCGAGCGGCAGGGGGCAGGACAGTCTTCGAGGGTGGCGCCTGGGGCGAGCTCATCGACCGGGGATCGTGTGGTATCGCATTCGTGCAAGGGACCAGCGAGTGGTCAGACGACGAAAGAGGCCTCGTCAACCGGGTCGCAGGGGTCCGTGACGGGCCGGCTGGCGGGGCATGCATCGAGAATCGGGCCCCAGGCTCGAGGGAGGACGCCGTGGATGCTGTCGTTCCGATCTGCTGTTTCTGTTCCAAGGTTCGAGACGATACGAACAGGGAAGTCGGCAAAGGTCCCTGGGTCGATCTGACCACCTATGCCATAAGCC
>VBOM01000092.1 GCA_005877535.1 Nitrospirota bacterium
TAATTAGATGAACCAAATCAACCAGATTAACCGAACAAACCAGATCAACCAGATGGTAACGGCCGAATTTCTCGAAAACTCAGCATGCGTCCGGCTGGTGCGGCGGTGCGGTGGTTGGCAATCTCAACGGTCTGATCCAAGAGTCCTACCCGAATGTGGCTTCCGACTTTTGGCGACTGTCCGGTCCTCGTCAATTCGTCTGCTGTTTCTCTGAGCGTATCGCGCGCAAGTTGATCAGGGAGACCAGGGGGGAGAAACATTTCGAGCTCATCCACCCCGAACTTGGTGAGGCCGAGCGTGTAGCACCAGATCCGATGGCTCGGTTCATCGTCGCCCCGCATGATCGGGATATGATCGCCGACGACGAAGTGAGTGAGGGGACGATCCTGCCAATCCGATGGGTTCACGTACTGGTTGGTGATGATGTCATGGGCCGTGCCTTGTGTGAGGAAGGTGAGGCCCCGGGCGAGTCTCGCGGCAAAGAGTATCGTGTCCGGCATGTCTCGTGGGGCTGCAAGGGAAGGCGCGACTGCGCCCATCACGTCGTGCTCCCAAGCCAACTGCTTCATCACGTCGGCAACGTGGCTCATCGGCAGCGGCATTACGACATGGGCCGACCAGGGGCCGTGACTCGCGTGCCAGGATTCTGCTGAGCCCGCTTCGTGGCGAATGGTCAGCGGCCCGCCATACTCTCGTTCGTACCAGATCTTAAGTTCGTCTGTGGCAGGCGCGGTCCCCCGATAGCCGACAAAATAGAGCGGGGGACGGCGGGCGGAAGGCTTGGGGGTTTTCTTCCTGATCCTCATCGCTGCAGGGGAGGCTATTTGCCGGATTTGCGGGCCTTGCGGCGGTCATCAGGGTTGAGGAGCCGTTTGCGGATGCGCAGACTCTTCGGCGTGACCTCTACCAGTTCATCCGGGCCGATATATTCCAGTGCGAACTCCAACCCCATTTCTCGTGGCGGCGTGAGGACCAACGCTTCATCGGTGCCTGACGCCCGCATGTTGGACAGGTGCTTTTCTTTACAGACGTTGACGTCCATATCTTCGTCCCGGCTGTTCTCGCCGACGACCATCCCGCGATAGACCTCCACGACAGGGCCGATAAACATGGTACCCCGTTCCTGGGTCATGAAGATGGCATAGCCGGTGCTGGTTCCGTCTTCGTGTGCGACGAGCGACCCGTGTGTCGCCACCGCGAGGTCGCGCTCCTCCACCGGTTCGTATGCGACGAAGACATGGTGCATGATGATGGTGCCCCGAGTCTTGGCGACCAATAGATTTTTGAGCCCCATGATGCCGCGGGTGGGGATATGGTACTCCAGGTGCATTTCGCTCGGTCCGGCCTCGGAATGGATGAGTCGCATATGGCGCAACTCGCCGCGGCGTTTGCCGAGCTCTTCAATCACGGTGCCCTGATAAGTTTCCGGCACCTGGATGGTCAGTTCCTCGTAGGGTTCGAGGACTTTGTCTCCATCCCGGTGGACAATCACCTCCGGTTGCGAGACTTGCAGCTCATATCCCTCCCGGCGCATCTGTTCGATCAAGACGCCGAGATGCAGCTCACCGCGGCCGGCCACCAGGAACTTATCCGCACTATCCGTTTCTTGGGCGCGCAACGACACGTTGGTTTCGAGTTCTTTGAAGAGTCGATCGCGCAAATGCCGCGAGGTCAGGTACTTGCCTTCCCGTCCGGCGAACGGGCTATTGTTTACGGAGAAGGTCATTTGGACGGTCGGCTCGTCGACCGTGACTCGGGTCAGCGCGACTGGATGTTCCGCGTCAGCAATCGTATCCCCGATGCTCACCTCGTCCAGGCCGGCCACCGCGACGATTTCTCCTGCCTCGGCCTGTTCCGTATCCGTCCGTTCAAGCCCAGAGTAGACTGCGAGGTCTGACACTTTTCCGGAAACCTGTGCGCCGTCCTTTCCGAGTACGGTCACATTCTGCCTGCGGGCGATCGAACCGGACTGAATCTTACCTACGCCCATCTTGCCTTTGTAGGGGTCCTGAATCAGGGAGAGGACCAGGATCTGGAGCGGCGCATCGGCGTTGATGGCCGGAGCGGGGATCTTCTCCAGCACAGTGTCGAGGAGCGGCGTAATGTCTGTACCGGGCTTATTCACGTCGAGTGTCGCCGTGCCCTTGATGGCTGCCGTGTAGACAATCGGGAAATCGAGCTGCTCGTCCGTTGCGCCGAGATGGACAAACAAGTCGAAGGTCCGATTCACCACGTCATCGATCACCGCGTCCGGCCGGTCTATTTTGTTGATGACCACAATGGCCTTGTGGCCGAGCGCCAAGGCCTTCCGCAACACGAAGGTCGTTTGCGGCATGGGCCCCTCTTTCGCGTCGATCAAGATGAGGACACCGTCCACCATGCGCAGGGTTCGTTCGACTTCACCGCCGAAGTCGGCGTGGCCCGGCGTATCGACGATATTGATCTTCACGCCCTTGTAGATCACGCTGGCGTTTTTGGCCCTGATTGTGATCCCGCGCTCACGTTCCTGGTCCATCGAGTCCATGATCCGTTCGCCCATGTCGTCGATCTTGCGATGGACATGGGTCTGTCGGAGCACGGCGTCAACGAGTGTCGTTTTGCCATGGTCGACGTGGGCGATGATCGCGATATTCCGAATATCGCTCCGTCGGTCAGAGGGCTCGAGTTGCGTTGTGACGGGAGATTCTGATGCGGCTGTCTGATCCATAGATATTACTGCATGCTCCAAAAAAAAGACGCCCAGGAGTCCAGGCGTCGTACGGCAGTATATCCGAAGCATGATGTCAGTACAAGCGATGTCAGCAGTAAGGTGCGGGGGCTAGCGCGCCAACATCGGCGTGAATCTTGAGTTTTGCGGCGCTCCACTGTATGGTGACCTTGGTATTCTTCTCAGCAAGCCAAGCCTCCTTCAAGGAGCCTGTCCGACATTGCCTTCGTGACGAGGCGAAGGAGGTGCGGCCAGATGCAAGGCCGCAGGCCCGGAAAAACCGGAGGTGTATTCGCTGGAATACATTGATGATTTTTTCGTGCCGAGCACGACGCAGATGGTTGCGGATCGTTCGCCGCAGTAGAAAGGTCAATGTCGGACAGGCTCCTAGGGTAACCCCGCGTAACGATGATGGATCAGCCCATACATCTCCAGGACCCGCTTCGTCAACCACCATCTCGTCGTCCATGGCGCTGGTGGCAGATCTCGCTGATAGGCCTCGGGGCGGCAGTCTTGATAGGGGGGCTGACAGGGCTCGGGCTACTTTGGCACTTCTCGAAAGACCTCCCAGCGTTGGAGCAGTTGGGGACGTATCAGCCAAGCCTGGTGACTCAGGTCTATTCGATTGATCAGCGGCTCATCGGTCAATTTTTCATCGAGCGTCGCATCCTGACCCCGGTGGCGGAAATTCCTGAACGGTTGCGACGTGCGGTCATCGCGGTCGAGGATGTCCGGTTCTTCGAGCATCCTGGCCTCGACTACATCGGCATGCTCCGTGCGGCCTGGATGAATCTGCGCCGAGGTGGCAAGGTCGAGGGGGCCAGCACCATTACCCAGCAATTGGCACGGTCGCTGTTCCTCTCGTCCGAACGCACCTTCGACCGCAAAGTCCGCGAGCTAATTCTGGCCTACAAGATGGAGTTGGTCCTGACGAAAGAGCAAATTCTCGAACTATATTTAAATCAGATTTACTTTGGACAAGGCGCCTATGGTGTCGCCTCGGCGGCTCAAACATATTTTGGGAAGGATCTCTCCGCTCTCACGATTGGAGAATCAGCATTTCTGGCTGGTCTCCCGAAATCGCCGAACCATTATTCGCCCTTCAAGGCCTATGATCGCGCAAAACAGCGACAGGAACATGTACTGGCGCGCATGGAAGAGGCTAAGTTCCTCACCACGGCAGAACGCGAACAGGCGGCAGCGGAGATACTCCATTTCCGTCGCC
>VBOM01000093.1 GCA_005877535.1 Nitrospirota bacterium
CCGAACACGGCCTTCCAGACTCCCTCCCGCACATCGATCTTCTGCGGGCAGGCTTCGGTACAGGCGTTGCAGTTTCGGCAGAGCGGCGCTTCAGGATAGAGATTGAAGAGGTCTTGTTTCGGATCTTTAAGCGTCTGAATGTCGTAGGTGGCCTTCCTGGCTGGAAACGGCGGCATCATCGTGATGGACATGCCGTCTTGCACCGCCATTTGGCAGGCCAGGCAGGTCCTCACTTTAGGATCGTCCTTGGTTCGATAGTAGGCCGCGCAGGCGCCGCAGAACCCGCCAAGACAGCCGGCCCCACGGACGACTTCCTGACCCGAGTACCACAGGGCCTTAATGATCGTGATCCCCTCCGGCACTTTGTACTTCTTGCCGGCAATCTCGACAGTCACCATCCGAGGCTTGAGCACCTCGGGTTGATCGATCACATTGGTATCTTCTTGTGCCATTGCTCCTCGAACCGGTGAGGGGTGAAGGGTAAGGGGTTAGGTGAGAATCCACCCCTCACTTTTCACCCCTTACCCCATACTGTAATCAAGCGATCGAGTCCACGATCGCATTCAAGGTTGGGCTTGGACGCATCGCTTTTGACGCCTTCGCATCATCAGGATGATAGTACCCGCCGACATCGACCGGCTTCCCTTGAGCACCGAGTAATTCGCTCGAGATCTTGGCTTCATTGTCCGCCATATCCTTGGCGATCTTGGCAAAGCGTGCTGCCAGGTTCTTATCCTGAGTCTGTTGGGCCAAGGCTTGCGCCCAGTACAACGCCAGATAGAAATGGCTCCCGCGATTATCGATCTCTCCCACCTTGCGGGCCGGCGACTTATTGCTCTCCAGGAACTTCGCATTGGCCTGATCGAGCGCGTCGGCCAAATTTTTTGCTGCTTGATTATTCGCCACCTTGGCAAGATGTTCCAATGAGGCGGCGAGGGCCAGAAATTCGCCCAGCGAATCCCACCGAAGATAGCCTTCTTCCTGGAACTGTTGCACGTGCTTGGGTGCCGAGCCGCCGGCCCCGGTCTCGAACAGCCCGCCGCCGTTCAGCAGCGGGACGATGGAGAGCATTTTTGCGCTGGTCCCGATTTCGAGGATCGGAAACAGGTCCGTGAGGTAGTCGCGCAACACGTTCCCTGTCACAGAGATCGTGTCCTTCCCTTCTTTGATCCGCTCCAATGAGAGGCGCGTCGCATCGGCCGGCGTCATGATCCGGATGTCGAGGCCCTGCGTGTCGTGATCCTTCAAGTAGCGTTCGATCTTCGTGATCAATTGCGCATCGTGCGCTCGGGTCTTGTCCAACCAGAAAATCGCCGGGGCTCCGGTGGCCTTCGCACGATTCACCGCTAACTTGACCCAGTCCCGAATCGGCGTATCCTTCACCTGACACATGCGCCAGATATCCCCTTCTTCGACTTGGTGCTCCAGAAGCGTCTTTCCCGAAACATCCAGCACGCGGATCGTGCCGTTGCCAGGTGCCTTGAAGGTCTTGTCGTGCGAGCCGTACTCCTCCGCTGCTTGCGCCATGAGACCCACATTGGGCACGCTGCCCATCGTCTTCGGATCGAAAGCGCCATGCCTTTTGCAGAACTCAATGACCTCATGATAGACCGGCGCGTAACTGCCGTCGGGGATGACCACCTTGGTATCTTGCAGCTTGCCTTCCGGATTCCACATTTTCCCCGAGTCGCGAATGACCGGCGGTATGGAAGCATCGATAATGATGTCGCTGGGCACGTGCAGATTGGTAATCCCTTTGTCCGAATTCACCATCGCCATGGGAGGCCGCTTCTTGTAGACCTCTAGGATATCGGCTTCGATCGCCTTACGCTGATCGTCCGGCAAGGCTTTGATCTTCGCGTAGAGGTCGCCGATGCCGTTGTCTGGATCCACGCCAAGCTTTTTGAGCGTCTCGCCGTGCTTCTCGAACACGTCCTTGTAATACACTGTCACGGCATGACCAAAGATCTTGGGGTCCGAGATCTTCATCATAGTGGCTTTCATGTGAAGCGAGAACAGCACGCCCTGCTTCTTGGCGTCTTCGATCTGCTCCTCGAGGAACTGGCGCAGGGCCCGCTTGCTCATGAACGTGGCATCGATGATTTCATTGGCCTGCAACGCCACTTTCGGCTTGAGCACGGTCGTCTTGCCATCCTGGCCGACGAACTCGATCCGCGCATCGGTCGCCGCAGTCGTCGTCATGGACTTTTCGTTGGACCGGAAATCTCCGCCCTTCATATGGGCGACGTGCGTCTTAGAGTCAGGACTCCAGGCTCCCATCTTATGCGGATGCTTCCTGGTATGGGCCTTTACGGAGAGCGGCGCGCGGCGATCGGAATTGCCTTCGCGGAGAACCGGGTTGACGGCACTGCCTTTAACCTTGTCGTAGCGGGCCTTGATGTCCTTCTCTTTATCGTCTTTCGGATTTTCGGGATACTCAGGAAGCTTATAGCCCTGGCTCTGTAATTCCTTGATGGCCGCTTGCAGCTGAGGAAGCGAGGCGCTGACGTTCGGGAGCTTGATGATATTGGCTTCCGGTGTCTTGGCGAGCTCGCCCAATTCAGACAGCGCGTCCGCCTGTTTCTGCTGCGGCGCCAGGTATTCGGGAAACACCGCGAGAATGCGACCGGCCAATGAAATATCTCGTAACTCAACCGACACGCCGGCCGCCTTGCTGAAGGCGTTGATGATGGGTAGAAACGAGTACGTTGCTAACATCGGGGCTTCATCGGTTTTCGTATAAATAATTTTGGATGCTTGTGTAGCCATGATTTTCCCTCTTTCAGCCTCTTGTTAGTTCAGCGCATTCAACGCCGAACCTGCCTTGAACCACGTAATCTGTTGCTCAGTGATGCTGTGGTTCGCCTGGGCGGCGACATGGCTGCATGCTCCCGGCTGCTGCCCTCCCCGTAATTCTCGTCGCCGACCACGATCGAGCCGATGCCCTTCGCTTTGTACCGGCGGGCGATCTGCGCTATGGTAAGCCCCGTTTCGCCCGTCAAGACATCCGTGCCCTTGCCGGGCTCGGAAGAAAATACATTGTTCGCACCCAGGAACATATTGTCGCTGATCTTGTCCAAATGGCCGCGGAACTTGAGCCAGGGTCCTGCCGGAGAAATGTGATCGGTCGTCGTCTTGCCTTTGGTCTTGATTAACAGCGGGAGTTTCTCGAAATCCTTGCCGTCCCAGCGCGGAAATGGCTGCAGCAACTGCAACCGCTCGCTGGTCGGCGGAACTTCGACGGTCAAGCCCTCGCCGTTGGCTGCCGGCGCAACAAACCCTTCCTCACCCTTCGCGAAACCCTTGGCCGGAAGTTCTTCCCCCTGCGGCGGCTGGAACTTGAATTCCTTGCCATCCGCTCCCTTTAGCTTCTGATTGATAGGATCAAAGGTCAAATCACCGGAGATGGCAAAGGCGGTCACAATTTCCGGGCTCGCGAGGAATGAGAGTGTTTCATTGATGCCGTCGTTACGGCCAGGGAAATTGCGGTTGAAGGAACTGACGATCGAATCCGCTTTCCCCTTTATGCCATCAGCCCGCTTCCACTGCCCGATGCAGGGGCCACATGAGTTGGACAACACCGTGCCGCCTAACTTTTCAAATGTCTCCAAGAACCCGTCGCGTTTCATCGTATGATAAATGCGCTCGGAGCCAGGCGACACAAGGAACGAGGTTTTCGCTTTGAGCCCGGCCTTCAACCCTTGCTGGGCGATGTGGGCCGAACGGCTGATGTCTTCATAGGATGAATTGGTGCAGCTTCCGATGAGTGCCGCCTTGAGTTCGACTGGATAGCCCTTCTCCTTGGCTTCCGCCGCCAGTTTGGAAATCGGCCTGGCGAGATCCGGTGTATGGGGCCCGACGACATGGGGCTCGAGCGTCGACAAATCGACTTCGGCAATCTGGTCGTAGTACTTCTCAGGCGACTGAGAGACCTCGGGGTCCGCAACAAGCAACGACTTGTTGGCGATCGCAAGGTTGGCCAGATCGGCCCGATCCGTAATGTTCAGGTACGCGACCATCTTCTGATCGAAGGGAAATACAGACGTGGTCGCGCCCAGTTCCGCGCCCATGTTGCAGATCGTCCCCTTACCGGTCGCGCTGATGGTTTCCGCACCTGGCCCAAAGTATTCAACGATCTTATTTGTTCCGCCCTTCACAGTGAGCAAGCCGCAGAGATATAGAATCACGTCCTTCGGCGAGGTCCAGCCGCTCAACTTACCGGTCAGGCGAATGCCGATCAGTTTCGGATGGAGTACTTCCCAGGGCAGGCCGGCCATCACTTCGCCGGCATCGGCTCCTCCGACACCAATGGCTAACATCCCAAGCCCTCCACCATTGGGCGTATGCGAGTCGGTTCCAATAATCAAGCCGCCTGGAAATGCGTAATTTTCCAGCACGACTTGATGAATGATCCCGGCACCAGGCTTCCAGAATCCAATACCGTACTTCTTGGCAGCCGAGGCGAGGAAATTATAGACTTCCTTGTTCTCGTCCATCGCACGAAGCAAGTCCTTCTCAGAACCCATCTCGGCACGGATCAAGTGGTCGCAATGGATGGTGCTCGGCACGGCCACTTTCTTCTTATTGGCCTGCATGAACTGCAACATGGCCATCTGAGCCGTCGCATCCTGCATCGCAACACGATCAGGACGCAGAGCCAACATTGCCTTGCCGCGCTCCCAGGTTTGGCTGTCGAAATTGTCGGCGTGTGAAACCAACACCTTCTCCGCCAGTGTCAGACCTCGACCAAACTTTTTTCTGGCCTTGGCAAAGACGTCCGGCATCTTCGCATAGAGCTTCTTGGCAAGATCCATCGACATGGTGACCTCAAGTTAAAATTGACAATTAAAATCAAAAATTGTCATTACTTCAACGGCGGAACTTCCCGCCTTTTTGGCGCCGCGTAGTTGACGAGATAATCGAACAGGCGGATCAAGCGGCTATCCTGACGCTTCTGATCCACCCAATGCCCGATCAATCCGATCGTACGTGAGAGAATGAAGAAGCCGTTCAAGCTGTCAACCGGGAACCCGATATCGACGAGCACAGCTGCCATCGTTCCGTCGACGTTCAGAATCAGGTTGTCCTTCTTCACCGAGGTGATCTTTTCCACTTCGAGCGCAAAGTCCAGGCAGGGAGTCTTGATGTCCAAACTCTTGACGTATCCGACCAACTCCTTCACTCGCTTGTCCGGGTTACGCAGGCTCTTGACGCGGTGGCCGATCCCCGGTACCGGCCCGACGTTCTTCTTCATATAAGCGAGGAACTCATCCACGGACATCTTGTTGTCGACCGCATGTTTGAAGTAGCGTCCGGCATCGGTCACGGCACCGCCGAAGCGAGGACCGATCATGATCAGTCCGGCTGCAACCGACTGGGATAGGCCGATCCCTGCGCAGGCCGCAATGATCGTCCCCATGGCCCCGCTTACGCAGGGGCCATGGTCGGCGGAGAGCATCATGATGCGCTTGACGATCTCGGCTTCCTGCTTCGAAATAAGTCGTTTATCCCAGAGTAGGCCCACGACATGGGGAATCTCGTAGCCTTTATTGATGAGCTCGGAAGCGGGGTACCCGTCGTAGCAGGGTTCGTCGCCGCGGTCGTCGCTGATCGTGGTGCGGATCAGCGGGGCAACCATGACTTCGTCCGCCTTCATCGCTTCTTCGATACTCTTCGGCAGCTTCGGCAGCAGAGCCGGTTCAACCGGTGCCTTGACCTGGCCTGATTTCAACAGCTCTTGATAGATCTCCTTGATGGCGGGGCCCAAGGCGCCGAATGTCGCCGGCACAATCGCGCCGGCCTTCTTGAGAGCATCGGACTTGGAACGGGCCGATCCTTCGCCCTTCAGACCTTCCTTGGCGCCTGCGTGACCGAATTTCATGCCCTTCGGCAAACTTTCCTGGCAGAAGCCGGAGACGACGGCAATCAACTTCACACGCCTCGTCTTTGCGCCATACCACTCGGCTGCCCGCTCTTCGAGATCGCCGCCCATTTCGCCGACGATGACGACTGCCTTCGTTTGCGGATCGTTCTCGAACATTTCAAGATAGCTGACGTAGTCGGTTCCTGGATAGGCATCACCGCCAATCCCGATCGCCGTTGTAATGCCATCGGCAAATTGCGAGCAGATCCAGATAATCTCGTTGGAGAGGCCGCCGGACTTGGTGATGACGCCGAATGAGCCTTCGCGATAGAGCTTGGAAAGGACAAGGTTATCGAAGGCGCCGCCGATGACACCCAACCGGCAGGAGCCGGCTGAGACAATGCCGATCGACGAAGGGCCATTAAAGACCTTCCCGAGCTTGGTCGCATGACGGCCTAGGATCTTGGCATCTTTTTCCGGCACACCCTCGGTGATCATGGAGACCAGCTTGATGTGCGGGTCGTCCAAGGCTTCCATCCCGCCCTTCATCGCCCGATCTGCGCCAATGTAGACGAGACTGGTGTTGATCTGGGGATGATGTTTTGTAGCTTCGGCGACAGTCTTATAGATGGGAATAGCCAGCAAGCCACTGCCGTAGGGAATTTCGTTTGTTTTACCGGCGTCAGGCGGATAGACAAAGGCTAGGACATTCAGCGAGCGTTTAATCAAGTAGCAAAACTCGGCCATTCGGCGCGCGGCATTCACGCCTGCGACCCCGCCCTGAATGACCACATAGGTATCTTTGTTTGCCAGGATACTCATCGGGATCTCCCCTTTTCGAAACGAGGAACGTGGAAGGATGAACTCAGAATGGAAGCGACTCTCCCATCCATCGTTCAACCTTCCATCGTTCAACCTTCATCGATCATCACGTGTTTTGAAGCGCTTTATCGACGATATCGGTGAGCGGTGTGTTGCGGTCAAAGACGTTGATGTCGAACCCTTCGTCCTTGAGCGCGCGCATCGCATCGAGCCCTTCCTTTTCACGCGGGCCACCGCGGCGCACCCAGATCTTGACGCCCTTGAGCTTGCCCTCGGACTTCGCCTTGCGGAATCCATTGATGATGCCGCCGAACGTCTTCTTTACGTCGGTAAAATTGGCTATCGCGCCGCCGACGATGATGTTCTTGATCCCAGGCAAGGAGCACACCTTATCCGTCAACACTTCGACCGCCCAATCTGGTGGATCGCCTGAATATTCGGCGTAATTGGCCAACTTGCCACCGCGTGCGACGACTGCATCGGAATAATAGATGCTGGCACCGCCGCCGGCGGGAAGCATGGCTGTATCCCCGCCTGGAATCTCGATAAATTTGACCGAGCCTTTAATCTTTGAATCGACCGCCATGACTT
>VBOM01000094.1 GCA_005877535.1 Nitrospirota bacterium
CGTGACGCGTGACGCGCGAGAGAGGCGAGAAAGGCGCGACGCGGGTAGACTGGATGTCACCTCGTTTCGCTCGTCCCGCTTTTCTCGCTAGTCTCGCACTTCCCGCGTTGTGCTAGGGTGCGCAGCCAGCCGTTCTCTTTCCGCTGATCGATCCCCAACCTCCTTGGGAATTCACAAAGGTCCCTTCCAGGCGTTGGCCTTCTTTGCTGAATTGTAAACTATCTTCTTGGACCCGGCCATCGACTTCCCACCGTAAATAGACGTTCTCACCCAACACGATCGTTTCGACGAGTCCAGGCAGTGTGGTCTGCGTATTTCCTGTTGGTGGAAACAGTAATGAAAGTTTCTGTTCTTGGTGGTGCTGTTGATGGTTATGCACAATCCACTGCCAGGTCCCGCACAGCCGGGCCTGTCCGCGGAGCCCACGCACCCGATCCTTCCAATTCCTTATCCGGTCCCATTCCTGGTAGCTGGCCTGCATGGCGTCCAGTTCCAGGCGGGTGGCTCGCTCCAAGACCGCCAGCAACAGAGTCGTTGCAGATTTTTCCTGATTTCCCTTGGCCCATTCTGGGGAGGCAACTACGTCACCGAGAAGATTGAGTGATTCATGCCAGGGCGCAGTTACCTGTTGATCGAGCCATGCCCTGGCTTGCGGGGAGCCGAATAGCCGTTCGGCCACCGCCGGGAGTTGCTGATCTCTCACAGACTGCCTCACAGTGGAAGCGAGGTGCCAGGAGGCCAGACTGCCCATCAATCGAAGAACCGCGGTTGTCAGATCTGGCACCAAGAGTTCTTTCGCGAGCTTGGCTGGCAAGGGGTTGGCCCCCAACGTCCGGGCCACATCGTCCAGCTCAAGTGCCGGACCGATTGCCGACACAAACAGGTTGCTGGCTCCCTTGTCGGACTCCACCTTGGCCAGTTGATCAGAATGGGAACGAATAACTGATGGGAAGTCGGGTGTGGAGCTAGGAAGGGTTTCGTCTGCCTTGGCATTGAGCCAGACCCCGAATACAGAGACGACTACCATCGCAATGGCGAGACCGAATTGTGATTGAGTTGGTCGAGTCACTAGGCTGTGATTGCGCATCGCAGCACTCTACCGTGGTTCCGCCCACACCCTCAAGCGTGGACAGTTGACACTTTAAGTTGGGAAAACTGGTTAGATGCCTTGGAAGCAGGTCTTCAGAAACGCGGCAGTAGACTCCCAAGCCTCTGCCGTCGCGTCGGCACGATAGCTCTCCACGCGTTGTTCATTACAAAACCCATGGGGGGCATTGGGGTAGGTCCTGATCTCGACCCGCTTGTTATGCTCAGCTGCAGCAGCACGCAACCGGTCCACATCCTGACTGGGCACCCACTGGTCCTGACCGGCCTGGTGATAGAGCACCGGACAGAACAGATCTTTGATCGCGGTTTCAAGCTGCATCACTCGGCCGTAATAGGCGGCCGCGGCTCGAAGCCGTTTCCGTTGACAGGCGAACAGGAGTGCATACGATCCACCCATGCCGTAACCGACCACCCCGTGGATATTTCGTTTAATGTAGTCGCGCGTATTCAAGAATTCACAACAGGAATTGATGTCTTGCAAGACGAGCGATTCGTTCAGCTTGCCCATGAGCGTATCCGCAACCTCTATGTTGGCCGTCACCATGCCGCCCAGTCGCCCATATAAGTTCGGAATGATGACGCCGTAACCTTCGCACGCCAGCCTTGCGCCGAGATCCTTGATTTGCGCGGTCAGTCCCCACGCTTCATGCAATAAGACGAGCCCGGGATAGAGTCCTTTTTCCTGAGGCCAAAACTGAATACACTCGACCTGCACATGTTTCGACACTCGTGTCTGGATATAGGGATCGGCGGCGGCATCCGTCAGCGTGGGAATGGCGACACCGCTTGGAAAGCGAGCAGTGCTGGTGCCGATTTGCTCCAAGGCATAGGGAGCGATGGTCGATGTCATTGCGGCAATCTCTTCTCCATCAAGCAAGGCAATGCGGGGTTCGCCCTCTTCAGACATGGCTGATATACGCACCGTACTATAGGGAGTAGGCCGTCGGGCTGTCAATCCGGCTGCAAAGGTCGAGTTTTAGTTGACCCAGCGTTCGATGGCGACTACAGTTTTCTCACCCTCACTGTGTGTATGACGACTATGCCGCTTAGAATAGGTCTCATCGGCGCCGGTCGGCATGGCAGCCGGTATATCCATCATCTCCTGCATGATCTGCCAGGGGTGAGCCTTATCGCTCTCTGCCGGAAACGGATCGGGGAGGGACTGCCTTCTCTCCCGACAATAGATATTCCTATCTATGGGGACTATCGCGCCTTGATCGCAGATCCGATGGTTGAGGCCGTCGTGGTGGTGACCCCTCCGTCGCTCTCTCCTGAGATCTGTCTTGAAGCCGTGAAGGCGAGGAAGCCGATTCTCATTGAAAAGCCGTTAGCGCCGACAGGCCGCGAAGCACGAGCGATGGTGATAGCAGCAGAAGAGGCAGGCCTGTTGCTTATGACCGCGCAGACCATGCGCTTCGACTCGACCATTCTTCTATTGAAAGATCACTTGCCGGAGATCGGCCGGCTACGGTACGCCACCTTCACCAGCCGCATCGAAACGAAAGCTGGCACCCAGGTTCAGTCAGGGAAATCCGGTCAGCGCGGGGCGCTCTTGGAATTTGGGGTGCACCTCTTGGATTTGGTGCCCTTTCTTACTGGCGAGGAAGTGGTCGCCGTTCGCTGCGAGTTGGACCAGCTTCCGAACGTAGCACCGGACACGATGGCGATCGTGCAGGCACAGACCGTGAGCGGCATGCGATGCGTTCTGGACATTGCACGCGTCGTAGCTGGGAGGGTTGCGAGAACGGAGTGGGTGGGAATCCAGGGTCAGATCGCCGCTGATTGGTTTCACCAGCGATTAAGCGCTGTCATCGGTGATACCGCTCCTCTGGAATGGGCCGTCCAACCGCAGCAGACGATTCTCCTCACACTCCGTGCCTTTGTCCATGCCATCGAAACGAACACCCCACCGCCTATCACCGGGCGCGACGGATGTCGCGCTGTCGAGGTGGCAGACGCCTGCTACCGTTCGGCCGAACTTGCCGGGGCCACCGTCAATGTCGCGTCTTTCCTCTAGCAGGATTGCTGCACGAAATTAGTGGGACGGGCGAGGGTTCGAGGTCCGAAGGTGAGGTTTTCGAAACTTCGAACCCAGAACTTCGAACTTCGTGTCGCGTTGTCGCGCTTTTCCCGCCAGTCTCGCCTGTCTCGCTTGATTCAGGCATCGGCGACGATGTGTGTATCTGTTTCCTCCACCCCTTCGACTTGGTGAATCTTTGTGATCACTACATCCGAGAGGGCTCGTTCGTCCGCGACACTGATGAACAGAATAATATCCGGCCGCCCGAAACAGGAGTGGGCTTGTTCGACGCCAGTAAGGCGCTTCAGTGCCTGCAGCACATCTTTCGTCCGCCCGGCTTTGACTTTGATTAGGATATAGGCTTTCGTTGCCATTGCGTCCTCCCGGTTGCAGTGAGTTGTTAGTGTGTGCCGCCCGGCATCTCCTTCCGTCGTTGCGCAAACACCTGGTGCATGTTCTGTCCCCGTTGCTCCAAGGCGATACGGGCCTTCGCAACAAGGTCCATCAATGAATCAAAATCTTCCAGGCTGATGTTGAATTGGTGAAAGCCAGGCGCCAACCGCACTCGCTGATCGATCGCTGTGGCGACCCATTGTTCACGAAGTGCCTCAAGCACCTCTGACGTCCAGCCTGCCGAATGGAATCGAGAGGCGGCTTCGTTTGCCTCGCTGCCTCGCTGTTGCGCCAATGCGCGACTCAGAAATGCTCGCACGTACGAATCACCGCTCTTCTGAAACACCGATTGAAATTGGATGACCGACTTGATGATGCGATTCGCCTCGGGCGTGCCTTCGGGCGGGAGCACGTCGGCATCTTGGAACATCGCGAGCACTGCCATCGATGCTCCGATTGGTCCAGATGGGGTGGCCCCACGGTCAGGCATTTGGGCCAAGACCGGACTGCCAGCTCCCATGATCAGGCCAGCGAAGAGACAACAAACAAGCATGGCGTTCGGCTCATCATGATGGGTGCACCACGTTCTAAC
>VBOM01000057.1 GCA_005877535.1 Nitrospirota bacterium
ATGCTGAAAAAGTCCGCCAGCTTCGTTCTCGCTTCGCTCAGAAGCTCAACGTACCGAAGCGTACGCCTCGCCTCTTCGCTCGTTGCGGCCTTGCTGGACGGCCTTTTTGAGCATCCTGCTGACTATTAAGACATATCGCAATCGATGTGCCAGTGGCTTGCGCAGGCGTTTTCGAGAAATTCTTTGCGACTGCCTTCAAAAATGCTAGGAGTCTGTCTGACATTCTCTTCGTGACGAGGCGAAAGAGGTGCGGCCGGATGCGAGGCCGCAGGCCCGGAAAAACCGGAGGTGTATTCGCTGGAATACATTGAGGATTTTTTCGGGCCGAGAACGACGCAGATGGTCGCGGATCGTTCGCCGTAGTAGAACGATTAATGTCGGACAGACTCCTAAGTTTTCACGATTTCAAAGGCGAAGACGAAGGTGCACAACATAACCAGGAATGGCTTAGCTGAATCCATTTTGATTACAGGGGAATCCAATTGGATTCAGATGCGCTCGTTTCCTCTGCCGCAATCATTCTGGTGAGAGGCAAGTGGCCAGAGGCTAGGAGTGACCGGAAGGAATGTTTTCCCTCTTGCCTCGTGCCACCGCGCGCGGTCGTGCAGGGCGGAGCAATCGATCCTCTGTACGGGCAAAGGAGTGTGGGGACGGTGGGAGCGGAAAATATGAGGCGGCAAGGGCGCATGGGCAGGGGTGGGTGCGTCAAGTGTAAAGCTACACTTGACGCATGCGCACTATCGTTCTAGGATGGTGTAGTGATAGGGAATTATAAGCACAAGGGTTTGAACAAGCTGTTTCAGGACAATGACGGGCGGAAGGTGCCGGCGGCACATCGTGAGAAAATCACGCGAATCCTATGGCATGGCGCATGATGTGGAGTTGATCGATTATCATTAGGAGAACAGCGATGCGCATGAAAAACCCTCCCCATCCTGGATTGTCGGTGCGATATGACTGCCTCGAACCACTCGGGCTATCGGTGGCGGAAGGGGCGAAGGTGCTGGATGTGACGCGGCAGGCGCTGAACAACCTTCTGATTGGCAGGGCCGGGATTTCCGCAGAGATGGCGATCCGTCTGGACAAGGCCTTTGGCGGCGGTGCGGAAACGTGGTTGCGGATGCAGGCGGCCTATGATCTTGCGCAGGCCGAGAAGAAAGCCGGAACAATCAAGGTGAAGCGTGTGGCTGAGCGGACCGAACCCGTTCATGCGTGAAACACGCGGTTCACATGAATTGGTCTGTCTCGTTTAATTGGTTTGTCTTGTTTATCTGGTGGAACCAGACTAACTGGATTAACCAGATAGACCAGACCAACCAGATGAACCAGACAGACCGGGCTTGCGGCCATACCCTCCCAGTGGTTTGCTTGACAGGCCTCAGCCAAGCCCCTAGACTTCGCCCCAGCCATGCGCGCCCCTGCTCCCAAAACGCCTCCCCAACGCCCAGGCATGCAAGAGCCTGACGGATTTGATAGGCTGTATCGAGACCATGTTGATCTGATTTATCGATACGCGTACCGTCTGTGCGGCGAAACGGAGTCGGCAAAGGATCTCGTTCAAGAAACTTTTCTTAATGCCTACCGAGGACTCAAAGATTTTCGAGGCGAGGCTCGGGTCTCCACCTGGCTGTACACCATCGCCTCACGAGCCTGCATACGGATGCGGCGCAAGCGCAAAGGGGAGCCGGAATACAAGCTATCGCTCGAGGAGTTTGTGCCCACCTCCGAGGGAGAGTTTCGCCTCCAGATCCCGATGGAAGGGCTCAGTCCAGAAGAGGCACTGCAAAACAAGGAGCTCCGGCATGCCCTCGACCAGGCGATCGAGAAACTGCCACAAAAATATCGGATGGCCCTGGTGCTCCGCGATATGGAAGGGTTAAGTACCAAAGAAGTGGGGACCATCATGGGTTTGAACGAGCGCGCTGTAAAATCGCGACTGCACCGAGCACGGTTGTTCGTGCGGCGGGAGCTCAGCGCCCGCGGCATCTCTCGCCACGATGACCACAAGTCTGGAGGATTGCGCTCATGACCAAGAAAAAGACGTCGGCGCCAAAGAAACAGTCCGGGCCATCGTCTCACCGAGATACGCAGGGCCAAGGCCATTGCATGGATCTTCTCCGGCAGTTGTCTGCCTATATTGACGATGAACTCCCATCCGACATTTGCCGGGAGATACGTCGACATCTGGGAGCTTGTCCGAATTGCGAAGTCTTCGTCGCCTCCCTCCAACATACAGTCACACTCTGCCGACATCGTCCAGCCCCACAGCTGACGTCTGTCGACCGGATGAACATGCGTCACGCGATCCTCGATGCGGCCAACGCACGGTGAGAGGGACGCTCTGGCTCATGTGCCTGGCTCTGGTGCTAGCGACTCCCACAAAGAGCCTGTCCGACGTTGATCTTCCTCCTGTGGCGAACGGCGATGTCGGACAGGCTCCTAGCGCGCTCCCAACCGAGTCTGAAGGGGAATCCGTCACCGTAGAGATTCGCGGGCGGATGTTCATTCCAAATCACGTCCTTTTACATCATGATCACAAGACAGTGCTACGGTTCCGCAACCATGATACGGAGCTCCATACTGTGGTGGCCAAAGAACTCTTCTTCGGCGTCGACCTCAACGTGGGCGGCAACGGGGCCCCCGAGTTCAGTCCGGACGGACTCAAGCGAGTGATCATCCCGCCTGAGGGCTTCCTTGAGATTCAGTTCACGCCAGCACGTACCGGAACCTTCTCTTACCTGTGCGACATGCCGGGTCATGATATGCAGGCCATGATCGTGGTCGAATAATAACATCCTTTTCGTATATCGTTCGTGAAGCATCTTCGATCCATAAAGCGCATTTTGGTCAGGATTCAGATGCTCCGCGTTTCACGTTTCACGGGTTTCAAGAGCAAGTTTTCCAACAGCCTGCCAGCCGGGAAATCGGTTTCCTCTGCCCCTATCAGGTCCTCAAAGCAGCATGGTACAGTACCGCCATCTGTTCGTCCTACCTACCAGCTAGGAGAGCGTACGCCAAGATGCGCCTACTGATTCTCCCACGTGGCTGGTTCACGATCCTGTTCCTCGCCGGAACCCTGTTCATTGTCGCTGCGATGACCGTGATCGAGGCCTCATCGACATCAGCTGTTGCTGCGAAGAAGTCGAAACAGGCTGTCACCTCTGCTGAAGCCACTGCTCAACGTTACGCCGAAGCCATGGGAGCGGGAAACAAGGTGGATGTCTGCCGGCTCGACTTCGCCTGCCAATATCCCCTTGTGGCTGCAGCCCCCCATGGCATCAAGAGCTATCCGGCCGACTCCGACCTCGTCAACGAATCCTGCTGGCAGCGCCTGCGAGAGGCCCATGCCTCCACCCTTATCAGAAGCGATGTGGGCATGGAGGTCTTGTGGCCAAGTAATGGCGACCTGGTCTTTTTCAGTGAGGACCTGAACCGCTATCCCGCCTCGGCCTTCGTGACCGACTCTCTGGGCCTTACGCCGCCGGGAACCGGATTCCATATTCACATTGTCGGAAGCGAGTCGCTCCCTTCTGCCTCGTTCCGCCTTCGACCGAATGGCCCGATCGTGGCAGTGCCGACCACCTTGGTGAAATTGTCCGTCAGCTACCAGGATCCCCTCACGGCCCCAGTGACCTACGCAGCTGGTTCGGTCAAATGGACGAATACAATTAAGCGGACCAGACGCGCGCTGAAGGAAATCACCACCCAGTGGGTGGTCCTCTCCGGACTAAAGAAACACGGCTTCGCGGGCGACCGGGCGGTCTTGAACCTCCCCGTCACCAGCGGTGCCGTCTCCGGCAGCGGCATCCAGGAGAAGATTCCGTTTGTCACGGAAACCAGTCGGGCCCTCCCCGACTCGCTTGTATGGTGGGGACCGACGGATGTCCCAGGCCTTTTGACCGCTGGGGCCGCCCGCGCAGCCACCTTCCCGGAATTGCGTGATCGGGTGGCCATGTTGAATCGCGTGCTCATCATCGACCCCAATCAGGCCGAGGCCCTCATGGTCCTGAGCCGACACCTCTATGCCATAGTCCTGCGCGAAGCCTTCCCGTTCCACAAACTCACGGTGAGGGATCCGGCGCTTGCCTTAGTAGTGAACGAGCATTTTTGGAACATCTACGCCCAGGCGGCGCGCATGGACCTGTCGCTGGGGATGGAGATGGGTGGGTTCGACAAACCGACGACCGCCGACTACCTGTACCGCATGCTTTCAGCCATGCAAACCTTGGCCGCGGTACGGCCGGAACAACTCGATAACACCTTTCGGTTAGGCGTGGCCTATCGATGGAACAACGATCAAGAAGCCGCGATCGCGACCCACCAATCCTTGGTCAAAGCGATCCCGGCTGGACGAAGGGCCGGCAGAGCCGAAGCCCTGCTCCAACTGGCCTGGTCCCGCATCAACAAAGTAGCCTGGAACCGCAACTTCGACGACCCGGACATTCGGGTCGCCTATCAGGATGCCGACGAAGCGCTCACGCTCGCCGATCTGCCGCTCGATAAATTCATGGCCGAATACACCAAAGCCTACAGTTTGCTATTCACCCCTGACCGAGACAATCAGGCACTCTTGGATCGACTGACGGAAGCCAAACGATGGTTCGCAGAAATTCCCGGACAGACTCCGGACATCTGGCAATTCTTCATCGGGGCAGAATCGTTGAAGGCGGTGCTGGACGCAGATCCCATCTTCCAGCCGATCCTGGCTCTGGCGGAGGAAAAGCAAGGGTGACGGTCCGGTTCTAGCAGGATGCTGAAAAAGTCCGCCAGCAGGGGATGGGATGGCCCGGTGAGTCCCCTGTGCTCGCGCAACGCGCGCCCTCGGAAGGGCCTCGTTGGACGCGCGCAGTGGGGGACTCATCCGAACCATCCCAGGGACAAGGTAGGCGAGCAAGCTTGGAAAGGATCATCTT
>VBOM01000058.1 GCA_005877535.1 Nitrospirota bacterium
CTCCTGCTCGCTACGACCAACGCCGTGGGCCACACGGTCGTAGACGACGAAGCGGTCGGCGAATTTCTCGCCACCATCCTGCTTGCGCGCTATCCTGCTCGACTCACGGCCCGCTACGGTTTTACTGTGGACGGGCTGACTAGTGCGGCTGTGATCGACGCCATCGGCAAAAAGCGCGGCTGTCTACTGACAAGAAGCGGCGGCGGGATAGACCGAGACAAAGCTGCGAGGATACTCTTGTCGGACTACCGCGACGGTACACTTGGCCGCACCAGCTTGGAGACACCGGAAAGGCGGGCGGAGGAACTTCCCCTGATAGTAAGCGTGTGAAGCGTACGTCGCGAGACGTACGTGAAATGCGTGAACAGCCCGACATGGGCAGTTTATATGTTGTGTCGGTTTTTCTAGTTTGTTTCGTTCCTTGAACAAGACAAACTCAATACACCTCTATAAGCAGACAAACGAGAGGACGACGACTCCCTCACGATCCGACTCTGACGAAGTCGATGTACCCTCGTTCGACGTCCGTGCTCACGAGTTCCACTTGCACACTATCTCCGACGTCGAAGCCATGCTCGCCCATCACCATTTTCCCTTCGACCGGCGGATTAAGGAGACGGACCCACGTGCCCCTGTCTGACGCGCCCGTCACGATGGCGTCGAAGCGTTGTCTAATCCGCGATTCGAGCAACAGGGCGGCGGCGGATTTGCGGAGCTGCCGCTCGACTTTTTCCGCATCGTCTTCTTTCTCGGTACAGTGGCCGGCCAGATACTTCAGTTCTTCCGGATTGTACGCAGGGGGCGCTCCGGTCAAGGCCGCTTTGATCAGCCGCTGGGTGATCAGATCGGGAAAGCGCCGGTTGGGAGCCGTGGAATGGGTGTACCCCTTCACCGCGAGCCCGAAATGTTCGGGAGCGCCATCCTTCGACTGGTCAAGCACATACTCGCCTCTGCCAATGAGCTTCACGATGGCCAGTGACAGATCCGGAAATCTGAGGGGGTCGGCCTGCCGGCGCGCGACGAGAAACGATTCGAGCGCACTCGCATCTGGCTCCGGGGGTAAGTGCTCCCCCCAACGGACGGCCACCTCAATAATCCGCTGCCAGCGTTCAGGAGAGCGCAGGATGCGGCGGAAGGAGGGCACGCCCTTTCCATTCAGATAGGATACCGTCGCCTGATTCGCTGCGATCATAAAGTCTTCGATCAGTTCCTTGGCGCGATTCTTCTGCTCGACCCTGAGATCGGTCAGGACCTGACCCTCAAACACGGCTCGTGGTTCAATCGTTTCAAGACTTAGAGCTCCCTGCCGGTGTCGTCGTGCCTTGAGCCGCTGCGCAACCTGGTCTTGGAGGCGGAGTTGCGCTTCGAGACCGGAGACGGCCTTGACCCGCTCAGGCGCGGGCGTCTCCCCAGCGAGCCACGCGGCGACGCTGTTATACGCGAGTTTCGCGTGGTTGCGGACCAGGGCCCGAAAGAGGGTCGAACTGAGGACTGCCCCATCCTCCGCAATCACCATCTCCACGACGATTGCGAGGCGGTCTTGACCTTCGCCGAGAGATGTCAAATCCGTCGACAGCTTTTCCGGCAGCATAGGGAACATGTCGCCGGCCGTGTAGACCGACGTCGTATTGTGCTTGGCATGAGCATCCAGGGCTGATTCCCTCCTGACCAGAGCGTCCACGTCGGCAATCGCGACCAGGATTGTTACAGACCGATCAGGCTGTGGTTCAGCCACGGTGAGTTGGTCGAGGTCTCGGGAGTCGTCGTTGTCGATCGACGCCCAGAGTAGGCCCGTTAGGTCACGCATGTTCGCGTGTCGGTCTGGGGCAGCAGCCTGTATACGGTCAACCTCGGCCATCGCCGCGTCAGAAAAATCCGGTAATAAGTCACGTTCTATCATGGCGCGACGAGCGATATTCTTGAGATCTGCGCGATGAGTTTTCATTTTCCCTTCAAACTGGTGGTTAACCCTACGAGGTGCATGGTTCTGATTGCGTTCTCGGTTTGTACCAGCTATATGATAGGCACGTACGTGGCCTCACGCTAGAGCCGCCTCCGTGAAGTGAACCGATGAATAATTGAACTGTCCGTTTCTACGTATTATGCGTGACAACATAGCAATTAATATACTTCGATGGATCATCGCGGTTCCGGCAGGGGTCATGCTATGGTTCGCTGCGAACCATTCTATTGGAATGGCATTCGGCATTATCCATGGGTTTGAACGTGTCGATGCTTTTTGGGAAGCGCCGGATATGGATGGGGTGCCAATTATTGGCACATACATTATATTTGTTACGAGGACTATTGCCGCTGCTTCCCTTGTGGGTGTGATTATCTATATAGTACCGCGCTATCACAAACAGGTGGCGATTATTGCTGCCTCGCTTGTATCCGCCACCGCCGTAGGATTTTTGGGGTTCATTTTGATTCAAGCTGCGAATGCAGACCCCACCATCGGCCCGGATGTTTGGTACAGACATATTCTTGACATGCTGAGCATTATCTTGGGCGCGATATTAGGTGCATGGACGGCATCTGGAAATCAGAAACGCCGGGCTCACGCGTCGTGAGTGCTTCGAGTAGAACGCTGCAAACGGCTGCACCTTTCAGTGCGCCGTCGCCTTGACGTCCCAGTGTCCCATCTCAATAATCAATCCCGCCCAACCGCATGGTGAAAAACCCGACAGCGCCAGAGACCGTGACGCGTGAAACGCAAGAACTGGCTGGTTTCTCTTGTGTGTTTGGTCTGTTTGGTTGAACGAGACAGACCAGATGAACCAAATCAACCTGTCCCGTCAGTCTCGCTGGTCCCGTTTGTCGTGCCGGAATCCCCCATACTTACTTCTTCCTCATCTGCCCGGTCCCCGTCGTTCCCACCATGACGACCGCCTGCGTCCAGGGAGAAAAGGCCTGCTCGATGTGTCGCTTTCCATCGGTCGTGAGGATGACGATTCCGTTGTGACTCTCAATGCGCTGGAGAAAATGGGCCGTCTCCGGATTCGCGGATTGGTCATTGGCATCGTTGACCTTACTGCCGATCCCGAACAGCGCGTCTATTTCATCGAAGAAGAGGATCGCGCCACTGGCTTCTGCTTTATCAAATACGTCGTTCAGATTCTTCTCCGTCTCGCCGATGTATTGGCTCACCACCGCCGATAAATCCACCCTGAACAAATCTACTTTCAACGTCTCGGCCAACGTCTCGGCAGATTTCCTCCGGCGGAGCGCCGTGGAACCGGACAGGATCAGGACCGCGGCGGATGTCGCCTTGGACTTCTTCACTCGACGCACCGACGTTGCCTTCTTCTGCATCGCCGCTCGCGTTCGCTTCCCTCTGATCACGCTGTCTGACATGTCTTCGTTACGCCCCCTCAGTGCGTTGAACCATAGCGGCATGCTGAAAAAGTCTGCCGGCGCCACAGACCGTAGCGCGGGAAGCGCGAGGACCGGCTGGTCTCTCTTGTTCATTTTGTCTGTTTGGTTTATTTGGTTGGACGAGACCAACCAGATGAACCAGATCAACCCTCATCCGTCTCGCCCGTCCCGCCCAGCATCTTGTGGAAGTGTTATTCAGTCGTGTCACCAAAGCACCCTCCAGAGTTTGCAGGCGTCAGCTTGCGGATCTTATCTTCAATTGATCACAATGGCCAGTGGCTCACCGTGCAGGAATCCATCCATCGGAAGGAACTCGCCTGATGACACCAGCAGCGCTGATTGAACAGGAACTCGCGGCAGCAGAGGCCGCGCGACAGAACAGTAACGACGGGAAGGCGCGAGTCTGTGCTCGACGCGCCGTAGCCCTCGCCACCGAGGCGTGGTTGGCGCGGCTCCCTCTTCCACGATGGCGCGGGGATGCGATGAACCATCTCCGGAAGATTCAGCAGGACGCGGCCTTCCCTCTTGCCATCCGCCAGGCAGCCGAGCGATTGACCACCTCGGTGACCCGTCAGCGTACGGCCCCCTTCACGGCAGACCCCGTCGCCGACGCGAAACTGATCATCGCCCATCTGAGCAGCACCAATTCAGACAACGCGCCTCGATGACGAGCAGGATGCTGAAAAGTCTGCCAACGCCACAGACCCTGGCGCGTGATACGCGAGACGTGCGAGGAAGGCGCGACATGGACAGATTGAATTTCCACCTCATCTCGCCCATCCCGCCAGTCTCGCTCAGCTATCCTGCGGGAGCGTTCTCCTATTGTGCCAGATGTTCGGACCACCGAAGTTCTCGCGTGCCACAATAGCTTCTTCTCAGCCTGCTAAACCTCTCTTAAAGGGAGCGGCAGACTGTCCTTCCCTACGCGCACCAACGACCCTCCTTCTTCGGAATGATCCTTCCAAATTCGCTCGTAATCTCTTCAGGGATGGGGGCTGCTTGATCTCTCACTGCGCACAGCTTTCTCACCCGCCCACCCACTGGCAGATATTTTTTCACCCGCCCTACCCTCCGATTGCTTCGCAATCGATTTCCCGTGACGTGCCATGAATCCAGGCGAGGGCCTTCCAACTTCTCTATACCTTTTCTTAAAGGGAGCGGCCGAGGCTGCCCTTTACTGCGCGCATCGAACGACCACGTTTCTATATGTTTCCTCCAAGCTTGCTCGTTACTTCTTCAGGGATGGGGGCTGATTGATCTCCCACTTGATCGCCGATCATCACGTCGCGAAGCAGTGTCTCGTAGGCTTCGGGGAGCTGGCCAAACGCTTGTTCATAGTCGAACTGTAGCGCATGGTCACTCATTTGGAACGGCCTCCCAGGATTCTTCACGGAAAAACAGAGCGAGAACCCTTCACTGGGCTGGAGCGTGATCAGCAGCTTGTTGGGTGGAATACTACCGGGATCGAGAGACCGAAACACTTGGGTGGGGGCCTCACGAAAGGTCACCGCAATCTGGGTTAGTTTACGCGGGAAGCGTTTGCCCGTCCTGAGATAGAAGGGCACGCCTTTCCACCGCCAATTGTGAATCTCCGCTTTCAGAGCAACATACGTCTCCGTGGTTGAATCCTTCGGGACCCCATGTTCCTCGCGGTAGCCTCGAATCGTTTGGCCGGCAACCTGCCAGGACGTGTACTGGCCAAAAACAATATCCTGAGGCGTGATCGGCGCAATGGAAAGGAGTACTTTTTGTTTTTCGTTCTGGATCGCAACGGCATCGAAGGATACCGGCACTTCCATCGCAATGACCGTCATAAGTTGGGTCAGATGGTTCTGAACCATATCGCGGAGAGCCCCGGCCTGCTGGTAGTAGGCCCCGCGATGCTCGACGCCGAGATCTTCGGCAACGGTAATCTGAATGTTCTCGATGGTGTCGCGTTTCCAGAGCGATTCAAAAATCGGGTTCGCGAAGCGGAACGCCAGGAGATTCTGCACCGTCTCTTTGCCGAGGTAATGATCGATGCGGTAGATCTGGGATTCCTCGATATAGCGATGCAGGGTCGTGTTGAGGTGTCGGGCTGAGTGAAAATCGTGGCCAAACGGTTTTTCGAACACGACGCGGACCCACCCGTGGCTCTTGAGCAGTCCCGCCTGGTCAAGCCGTTCCATCGCGATAGGCACGGTGTCCGGTGGCAAAGCCAGGTAAAATACCCGGTTCTCCGGCATGTTGTGCGCACGCTCCAACCGCCGGATGTAAGTGGCCAAGGCCTCATAGTCCTGTGGCCCCCCTTCGTGAAGGGTCTGGTAGTGAAGACACTCCTCGCACCAGACGCGCAACTCTGTTTCATTGCGCGAACCAGCTTGCTGCAGACCCTCGAAGGCCCAGAGCCGAAACCCCTCTTCACCCATCTCTGGCAAGGCGGCGCCGACGATCAGCGTGTTGCGGGTTTCCAGGATTCCCTGGTCCCGCAAATGATACAGCGCGGGCAGGAGCTTCCGACGCGTCAGATCGCCAGTCGCACCGACGATGGCAAAAACGTGGGGTTCAACCTGATGGTCCGACATCTGCAGGCTCCTCCGTGTGATCGGTAAACCCTGTCTTAGCAGGATGCTGAAAAAGTCTGCCAGCCTGCCTTGTTCATTCGGTCTGTCTCATGCATTTGGTTGAACCAGACTATAACCGAATAGACCAGAGAAACCAGATGAACCAGACAGACCACACACGAACTAGCAGCGTCAATGGCTTCACCTACCGGCGACCGCCCGGCACTGTGCTTCCATGTCGCGTTTCATACGCGCGACGACCGGACTGTTTGCACCACTCCGTCCCGTAGATCAATTACCGTGTGTGACACTAGCTGGAAGGCCCGGAACCTTGGCTCGCTCTTCCATCCACTGGTAGAGCACCGGCAATACGATAAGTGTGAGGAACGTCGAACTGACGAGCCCACCGATCACAACGACGGCCAGAGGCCGTTGAACTTCTGATCCAATCCCATGGGCAAAGGCGAGCGGCACCAATCCCAGTGACGCGACCGCCGCCGTCATCAAGACGGGCCGGAGACGCATCACGCAGCCTGTCAGCACCGCCAGCTCAACGTCCTTTCCCTCTTGCTGGCGAAGCGCATTTATATAGGACACCAACACGATGCCGTTCAACACGGCCACACCGAAGAGATTGATGAATCCGACCGAGGCTGGCACGCTCAGGTATTCCCCCGTCACCCATAAGGCGACAATTCCGCCGATGAGAGCAAACGGAAGATTGAGAATGATCAGTGCAGCCTGCTTGAGCGAGGAGAACGACGAGAACAGGAGCAGGAAGATCACGACAATGGTGACCGGGACAATGATCCGAATGCGGGCCATCGCCCGCTGCATATTCTCGAACGATCCGCCCCAGACGATCGTGTATCCGTCCGGAAGCCGGACCTCCCGGGCGATCCGCTTCTGCGCCTCATCCACAATACTCCCGATGTCCCGTCCGTGGGTGTTGAAGCTGACTGGCAGATACCGCTGGAGTTGATCGCGGTTGATACGCCCCGGTCCCTCGTGCATCCTGATGGTACCGAGATCGCTGAGTGGAATGAAGGCCCCACTGCCGGCCGTGAGTCGAATGTTCCCGATGGTCTCGATGCTGTTCCGATCCTGTTCCGGAAACCGCACTGTCAAACTGAACCGTCGATTCTCTTCGTACACCCTGGTCGCAGCTTCTCCTCCAATCGCGATCGCAATGACCTCGCGCACATCCGAGACGTTGATGCCGTGCCGGGCGATCTTGCTCCGATCAATATCGATCGTGATGTACGGCTGGCCGAAGAGTTGTTCCACCTTTAGGTCTTTGACGCCCCGAATCGTGCCGAGGACGCTGGCGATCTCATCCGCCGTGTGACGCAGCGCCTCCAAGTCGGGTCCGAACAGCTTGACGGTCGCCTCCGTACGCACCCCCGAAATCAATTCGTCCACCCGTTGCTGGATCGGCTGGCTGATCAGAAAGCTGGCGCCGGGCACCCGTGCCAGCCGCTCGCGGATTCGCTCTTTCAACTCCGGCATGGTAGAGGCCGTCGTCCACGTCTGCATCGGATGCAAGGCTACGACGGGATCGCTTTCGTTCGGCTCTTGCGGGTCGTTGCCCAATTCCGTGCGCCCAATCTTGGACACCACCATTTTCACTTCGGGAAACTCCAGCACCGCTTGCTGCATTTCGCGTTCGATTTTAATCGATTGCTCCAAAGAAATGCTCGGCAAGCGGATCGTTTGGGGGGCCAGCGTGCCTTCATTCAGAATGGGGACAAACTCCGACCCCAAAAATGGAACGAGCGCAATACTCCCTGCCAGCATGAGCCCGGTGACTGTCAGTACCGCGCTCCGATGTCCTAACGCCCAGCGGAGCAAGGGAAGATAGGCGCGCTTGGCCCATCGGAGCACTAGGGGATCAGGGTCGTTGTGCCCTGCCCGCAGAGTCAGATTACACAAGACCGGCGACAACGTGACCGACAGAATGAGCGACACCATCAGGGCAATCATGATGGTATAGGCCATCGGCTTGAACATTTTTCCTTCCATGCCTTGGAAAGAGAGGATGGGCAGAAAGACGATGATGATGATCAGAATGCCGAAGACCACTGGGCGGGCGACCTCCCGAGCGGCATTGAGGACCAGGGCCTGTCGAGGCAGGCCCTGGTGACGGGGATCTGACAGATGCCGGTGGATGTTTTCCACCACCACCACAGATGCGTCGACCATCATGCCGATGGCGATGGCCAGGCCGCCCAAGGACATCAGATTGGCAGTGAGATCGAACCGATCCATCACGAAGAACGTCACGAGCGGCGTCACGATGAGCGTCGCTGCCACGATCAAGGCGCTCCTGGTATCGCCCAAGAACAAGAACAGCACGATCACCACCAGGATAGTACCCTCTCCCAGCGCCTTATAAACGGTCGCCAACGCAGCGGAGATCAATTCGATACGATCATAAAAGGGAACGATCCGCCATCCTGCCGGCAGCAGCCCCTTGTCCTGTATCTCGGCGATCTTGCCTTTGATGCCTTCCACGACGTCGCGGGCATTTGCGCCGCGCAACATGAGCACGATCCCTGCCACCACCTCGCGCTCACCGTTCAGGACGGCGGCGCCATGACGAATGGCATGGCCGATCTGTACTTGGGCGACGTTATGAATGTGTACGGGAGTGCCGCCCGCTTCCTTGACAACGATGTCCTCGATGTCGCTCAGTCTCCGAATCATCCCCACGCCGCGGACAATGTACTTTTCGGCATGTTTCTCCAGCACGTTACCTGTGGCATTCGCGTTGTTGTTCGCCACGGAGGCAAAGACCTCGCTCAGCGAGAGATCGTATTTGCGCAACAGTTCAGGCT
>VBOM01000059.1 GCA_005877535.1 Nitrospirota bacterium
CCCGCATACGTTTTACAGCCGGTACGGCGACGTGTTTGCCTACGGCTGTGTTATAATCTGCGCGGTTTTGTGCCTGTTCGGCTCTTTGCGCACCAAGGGATCTGAGCCCGACGCAGTGGCGGTATAACCAGAAAGGATCGCTCCATGTTAGATGAAGTAAAGATTCGCGTGCGGGCCATCGGGCAATTGGTATCGGAACTACGGGGGCATCTTTGACTTCGCCCGCATGACGGCCGAGTTGGCACATCTGGAGCAGCAGACGTCGCAACCGGATTTTTGGAACCATGCTCAGAAGGCCGCCAAGATCAGCAGGAAGAAATCCACGATAGAGCGCGACCTCCAGCAGTGGCGTGATATCGATGCGAAGAGGAACGATCTGGACGCGTTACTCGAGTTGGCAGAAGAAAGCGGCGACGCCGAGCTCGTGAAGGAATTGACGTTCGAGCTGGATCAATTTGAGCCTAAGCTCGCCGCCCTACGGCTTGAACTTCTGCTCTCGGGCGATCTGGACCCCAACAACGCGATTGTGGCAATCCATCCTGGTGCCGGCGGGACGGAATCGCAGGACTGGGCGCAGATCCTGCTCCGCATGTACGTCCGTTGGGCCGAGAGGAAGAAATTCAAGGTCGAAACGTTGGATCTGCTCCCGGGCGAAGAGGCGGGCGTGAAGAGCGTGACGCTGTCAGTGGCAGGGGCCTATGCCTATGGCTATCTCAAGGCCGAAGCAGGCGTACACCGGCTGGTGCGCATTTCACCCTTCGATGCAAACAAGCGGAGGCACACCTCCTTTGCCTCGGTCTTCGTCTATCCCGAGGTTGATGAAGAAGTTGACCTCGTGATCGAAGACAAAGACCTCAAGATCGATACCTTTCGAGCCGGCGGCGCCGGCGGCCAGAATGTGAATAAAGTCGAGACGGCCATCCGCATGACGCACCTGCCGACCGGGATCGTGGTGCAATGTCAGAATGAACGGTCACAGCTCCAGAATCGTAACGGCGCAATGAAGGTCTTGAAGGCGCGCCTCTATGAACTTTCATCGAGGCCTATCTGAAGATGAAGCAGCTTGGAATAACCGCTCTCAGCTATCAACAGTCTGGAACGGACGAGTTCGATAGCTGACCGAGGAAAGTGGATCGGTAAGGGCGCACATCTTGGACGAACTGAGCGAACAGCAGCAGCAACGTATCAAGAAGCTCGACGCCCTGCGCGAAGCGGGCGTGTCACCCTACGGCACGCGATTTGATGTGAAGGATCGTGCGGGCCAACTGATCAAACTCCATGCCGAGAAAACCAAGGATGTACTGGAAGAACAGAAGATCTCCTGTACCTTTGCGGGACGCATCGTCGCTCTGCGGCGATTCGGCAAGGCAGGCTTCGCAGTGCTGCAAGACGGATCCGACCGGCTTCAGGTCTATCTCAAGAAAGATTATCTCTCAGAGCAAGGTTATCGCGTCGCTGAACTGCTCGACTTGGGCGACTGGATTGGCGTGACCGGTACCCTCTTTCGCACGAAGACAAATGAATTCACCGTTGGGGTCACACAGCTGACCTTCTTGAGCAAAGCCCTCAGACCGCTTCCAGAAAAGTGGCACGGGTTGACGGACGTGGAAACCCGCTATCGGCAGCGCTATGTCGACTTGATTGCCAATCCTGAGGTCCATAGCATCTTCGCCACCCGCAGCAGAATTATCGCTGGCATTCGAGCCTTCTTAATTGAACGAGGCTTCCTTGAAGTCGAAACGCCGATGATGCATCCGATTCCAGGTGGCGCGGCGGCAAAACCCTTTGTCACGCACCATAATGCTCTCGGTGTCAATCTCTATCTTCGCATCGCGCCGGAACTCTATTTGAAGCGGTTGATCGTGGGCGGCTTTCCACGTGTGTTTGAAATCAATCGCAACTTCCGGAATGAAGGCATCTCGACGATTCATAACCCAGAATTCACGATGCTGGAGTTCTACGTTGCCTATGCCGACTACCAGGATTTGCTCATCCTCACAGAAGACCTCGTCTCCTCGTTGGCCCAGCAGGTCCTCGGCAAGACGGTCATCGACTATCAGGGCAAGGAGATCACGCTCACGCCTCCGTGGCGCCGCTGGTCGTATCATCAGGCGATCCTGGAGGTGAACGACATCGATCCTTCCATCCTTAAGAATCAAAACAATGCGATTGCGGCGGCAAAAAAGCTGGGCGTCTCGGTCGATCCGAAATGGCCGCTCTTTAATATCGTGAACGAAATCTTCGAGGAAACGGTGGAGCCCAATCTACAGCAACCGACGTTCATTACCGACTACCCGATTGAAATCTCTCCGCTCGCACGACGCAAAGACTCGAACCCGGCGTTGACCGATCGCTTCGAGCTCTACATTGCCGGTCGTGAAATCGCAAACGCCTTTTCAGAGTTAAACGATCCGGTGGATCAACGGGAACGGTTCGAAGGGCAAGCAGTCCAGCGGACGGCGGGTGACGAAGAGGCGCATCTGGTGGATGAAGACTTCCTGCGCGCCTTGGAGTACGGCATGCCACCGACTGCAGGCGAAGGCATTGGCATCGACCGGCTAATCATGCTTTTGACGAACCAAGCTTCGATCCGCGACGTGGTCCTCTTCCCACAACTGAGACCCGAGAAATAACGGTGGCCCTCCCCTACGAAATCTTTGTCGGCTTGCGATACCTGCGCGCAAAGCGTCGGAATCGGACAATTTCATTGAACACCATGGTCTCCATTGCCGGAATCACACTTGGTGTGGCCGCCCTGATCGGGACAGTCGGCATTATGACCGGCTTTAAAGAGGACATTCAGGCCAAGATTCTTGGAACGACAGCCCATATCATCGTGCAGGATCGGATGAAGGACAGCATGAGTGATTACGATCCGGTCACCAAGCAGGTGGCAACTGTGCCGGGTGTTGTGGCGGCAACTCCGTTTGTGCTCAAACAGGTCTTGCTTACGACCCAAACCGGAGTGCAAGGCATCGTAATCCGCGGCATCGATCCCCAACGCGAGGGCACGGTAACCGAACTGGCCAAAAATCTATTGACTGGACAGTTAGCCGACCTCAGCCGACCGGTCAAAGTGAAGCAGCCAAATGCAGAGAACCCGACTGCCCCGGCAGTCGAGACAGAAAAACCCGGTATCATCCTGGGGAAAGAATTGGCGCTCCGGCTGGGCGTGTTTGTCGGCGATACGATCAATGTGGTGTCTCCTGTAGGTCCTATAAGCGCCATCGGCATGGTACCCAAGATCAGGACCTTCGCGCTGGTCGGTCTGTTTCAATCCGGCATGTACGAGTACGATTCATCCTTGGCCTACATCGATCTCGCAGAGGCGCAGAAGTTTTTCAACATGGGGCAGACCGTGTCGGGCATTGAAATCAAGGTCACGGACGTCTTCCACGCAGCGGAGACGGCCCGCTCCGTGGAGCAGTCGCTCGGCTTTGCCTATGGGGCGCGCGACTGGATGCAGATGAATCGTAATCTTTTCTCGGCGCTTAAACTCGAAAAGACGATGATGTTTCTGTTGTTGGTGCTGATCACGATCGTTGCGTCCTTCAACATCGTGAGCACGCTCACCATGATCGTCACGGAGAAACAAAAGGAAATTGCGATTCTCAAGGCCATGGGCGCGACGCGTAAGAGCATTCGGCGCATTTTCATGCTGAACGGATTGATCATCGGTCTGTCCGGGACAGCCATCGGCATTCCGCTCGGCTACGCGTTTCTCTGGCTGATCCAGACATTCTGGACCTTCGATCCCACGGTCTATTACATCTCGCGGATCCCTGTTCATGTACAAGCGATGGACGTCTTCCTTGTGGCTGGCTCCGCAATTGTGATTAGCTTTGCCGCCACGGTCTACCCCTCGCTCCAGGCAGCCAAGCTTGCACCAGTGGCCGCGCTGCGCTACGAATGATTATGCCGGCCTCTCCATTATTGTTCTTTCATTCTGGAGTTCCGGCGTGATCACCGTTACGGATCTGTACAAATCGTTCCCGATGGGCGGGCAGACCCTCACGGTACTGAAGGGCGTCAATCTACAGATTCATCGGGGGGAGTTGATTGCGATTGTCGGAGCTTCGGGAGCCGGAAAGAGCACGCTGCTCCATATTATCGGGACGCTGGACCGTCCCACCACAGGGACGGTCCACTTCGACGGCCAGGATATGTTTCACCTGTCGGAAGATGATCAGGCGGAGTTTCGGAATCGGCGCATCGGGTTTGTCTTCCAGTTTCATCATCTCCTGCCGGAGTTCACGGCGATCGAGAATGCTTGTATGCCAGCTCTGATCCAGCGCCGGCATCCGGTAGATTGTGAACCGGAAGCCATCACGTTGTTGCAGGAGGTTGGGCTAGGAGCTCGGTTGCATCACAAGCCTGGTGAGTTATCCGGCGGTGAGCAGCAGCGCGTGGCGGTCGCACGGGCCCTCTTGCAAAAGCCTGATCTTGTGTTGGCTGATGAACCGACCGGAAATCTGGATACGCATACGGGAGAGGCGCTCTTTGCGATGATGCGTGAACTGAACAAAGCCCGTGGAACGACCTTCGTGATCGTCACCCATAACGATAAGCTGTCGGCCCAAGCCGACCGGATTGTTCATATGCAGGATGGTCAGATTGTCTAAGAGATACAATGTCATCTTGACGTCTTCGCAGGAGATGCCTCCTACCAGACCAATCCATCGTTTACATTCATACGATTGGCCCGTCCAACCTTGACGAGAGCCATGTCATCCAATAGACTCACACAAATATCCCAACTCGCATGGAGTTCTCCTTCTATGTCGTATTATCGATCAGTTCGTGCCGTTGCGATCTTGGTGGGCCTGATGATTCCTGCCCAGGCGATGGCTCTAGAATTCGTGGCCGTCGGGCCTCGTGCGATGGGCATGGGCGGCGCCGGCGTGGCCGTCACGACGGATGCCTTGGCCACCTATTGGAACCCTGCCGGGCTAGCGATGACCCAGACGGTGGATATTAGGATTCAAGGCGGTGGACAAGTGATCGATCGTCTCGGCATCGCCGACGCCGTCCACGACCTCGAAAAGTTTAGTACCAGTGATACGTCGAATGCCAATCTAGCAAGGGCGCAGGACATTGCCGCTCGAATCAATAGCCCCGGCGCCACGGTATCGATCAATGGGTCCGCTGGTCTCTATATCAAAGGACACTTTGGGGAGCATGCCTTTGGAGTTAATGTTTCGGATGTCGCAACCGGCGGGGGGGTTGTTGCTACTC
>VBOM01000060.1 GCA_005877535.1 Nitrospirota bacterium
GCGCCCATCTGGAAGAAGATGCAGGGAAGAGTGTCCACGTCGCCGGTGCCAACGGGAGCCGCGTCGATTTGAATCGGGCGGGAACACCGCTGCTGGAAATCGTGACGGAGCCGGATTTGCGGTCGGCCGATGAAGTCGTGGCCTATTTGAAGGGCCTCCGTGATGTGCTCATGTATCTCGAAGTCTGCGACGGCAATATGGATCAAGGGAGTTTCCGCTGCGAGCCGAATCTCTCGCTCCGTCCGTTGGGCCAGAAGGAGTTTGGAACCAAGGTCGAGCTCAAGAACATCAATTCGTTCAAGTTCGTCAAGGATGCCATCGAATACGAGATCAAGCGCCAGACGAAGGTGTTGAACGAGGGCGGCAAGATCAACCAGGAGACCCGCCTCTGGAATCTCGATCGCGGCGAGACAGCGGTGATGCGTTCCAAAGAGGAGGCTCACGACTATCGCTATTTCCCTGACCCCGATCTGGTCCCCCTCAAGCTGGAAAAGGACTGGATCGAGGGTTGTCGCAAGCAGGTGACTGAATTGCCGGCAGCCAGAATGAAACGATTTGTCAGCGAGTTTGCGCTGTCTGAATATGATGCAGGCGCGTTGACTGCGTCGAAGGCTGTGGCCGACTACTTCGAATCTTGCGTGAAACTGTTCAATCAGCCAAAGACCGTCAGCAACTGGGTGATGGGTGAGCTTACCAGAGAGCTGAATAACTCAGGGACCGACGCGAGCGCCTCCCCGGTTTCACCTGAACGGCTTGTCAGTCTTCTTCAGTTAGTCGAGCAAGGGACGATCAGTTTGAAAGTCGCGCGTGAGATCTTCCCGGAGGTCTACAGGAGCGGGAAGACTCCGGAACAGATTATTCAAGAGAAGGGGCTTATTCAAGTATCCGACGAAGGTGCACTCGCGAAGATCATCGACGACGTGCTCGCAAAGAATCCGACCCAGGTGGCGCAGTTCAAAGCAGGCAAGCAGCAAGTGCTTGGATTCCTGGTAGGGCAGGTGATGAAAGCTAGCGGCGGGAAAGCGAATCCTGGGAAAGTGAATGAGTTGTTGAGGAAGAAATTGGGATGAGGCTGGGGTGCCTTCCTTGCTCGCGCAACGCGCGGCCTCAGAAAGGATAGCGAGGGAGTTGCCAGGCCATCCTTCTTGCTCGCAGAGCCCCCACGGTGAAAGAGGTGGAATGGCACCCGTGCTGATCCCTTGCTCCCGGAGCGCGCACGATCAGAATGTGCTCGCTCGACGGCCGCAGTGGGACCAACGCGGGTGCCACTCCAAGAGAGAGAAGCAAGCGAGCTTGGAAAGATCAATTAGAAGATGAGCGTCGCTCGATGCGCGCAGTGGAAGCACAGCCTGGTGACTCCCTCTGGAAGGATAGTGGATTCTTGAACCAAGTGGAGCGCGCAGTCGAAGGCAACCCCAGCCCCATCCCTTGGAGGATGGTCGAGATGGGCGGCAGATTTTGGATTCGCGGGGGAATAGTTGATCGATGAGATTCGAAGGAGAGTTGAGCGGGGAGACTTTGAATTCTCCCAACATGCTGTCGATCAGGCGATCATTCGCCACATTTCAGTACGGGAGTTGCGAGAGGCCATTACTGGTGGCTAAGTTATTGAGGTTTGTCCAGAGGACAAGTATGGTCCCAGTTGTTTGATCTTTGGAATGACAAGCGTGGGCCGTCCTCTTCATGTTCAGTGCAGTGATCCAACTAGGCCTCTTGTGAAGATCATTACCGTGTATGAACCAGACGCTGCTCTTTGGATCGAGTTCAAGGTAAGGAGGTCATAGGATGAAATGCGATGTGTGTGGATCGCCAATGAAGGAGCAGAGGGTGACCTATACGATTCAGACAAAGTAGAGGTGGTATGAGTTTGCGTTCTGGGGCGGACAGGCTGCTCAAAAAGGCGGCGAACGAGGCCGCAGGGGAGAGAAAACCGGAGGCGTACCCTCTGGGGCGCACGGTGCGACGAATAAGGAGCACCAAGCCTCTGTGCGCCGCCGAGTGGTGAGGCGGCCGGGTCCCCGTTGAGGATTTTCTTGAACCGAGAACGAAAATCGGGAAAAGGCGCGCTTTGGTGCGCCGGGGCTGGGCGGGTGGAATATTGGCCTTTTTCAGCAGCCGGAGAAGGGGGAGTATGAGCGCGATTCGCGAGATCAAAGGACGGCAGATTTTAGATTCACGGGGGAATCCGACGGTCGAGGCGGAGGTCACGCTGGAGAGTGGAGCGTGTGGACGGGCGGCGGTGCCGTCCGGGGCCTCGACCGGCGAGAAGGAAGCGATCGAACTGCGCGATGGCGACAAGAAACGCTGGATGGGGAAAGGTGTCTTGAAGGCCGTGGCTAATATCAGCAAGCTGATCGCGCCGGAGTTGTTAGGGAAGGAAGCGTTCGACCAAGTCGGCATCGATCAGACGATGATCGATCTGGATGGCACGAAAACAAAGGGCAAGCTCGGTGCCAATGCCATTCTCGGTGTGTCGCTGGCCGTGGCGAAGGCGGCAGCGGCGGAAACAGGCCAGCCGCTCTACCGATATCTTGGCGGGACGAATGCGCGAGTGCTGCCGGTGCCGCTCATGAACATCATCAATGGCGGAGCTCATGCCGACAATCGGTTGGACTTGCAAGAGTTCATGATCATGCCGGTGGGGGCGACATGTTTCAGCGAGGCGTTCCGGATGGCGACGGAGGTGTTTCATACGCTCAAGTCGCTGCTGAAGAAAAAAGGGCTGAACACGGCGGTCGGTGACGAAGGAGGGTTTGCGCCGGACCTCCAATCGAATGAAGAGGCGCTCAGCCTGATCATGCAGGCGATCGAGGAGGCCGGCTATAAACCAGGGCGCGATATCGCCCTCGCATTGGACTGTGCGGCCAGTGAATTCTATGAGAAGGGCCGGTACCTCCTTGAAGCCGAAAAGAATCCTGAACGCTCCTCCGAGGAGATGATCGGTTACTATGGGAAGCTCGTGGATCGATACCCGATTCTCTCCATCGAGGATGGGTTGAGCGAGTTGGATTGGAAGGGCTGGAAGATGATGACGGAGAAGGTGGGCAAGCGGGTTCAATTGGTCGGAGACGATATCTTCGTGACCAATGTGGAGATTTTTGCCAAAGGGATCAAGGAAGGGATCGCGAACTCCATTCTGATCAAGCTCAACCAGATCGGCACGTTGACGGAGACGCTGGAGGCGATTGAGTTGGCGAAACGGTCTGGCTATACGGCGATTATTTCGCATCGATCAGGGGAAACGGAGGATACGACGATTGCGGACGTGGCGGTCGCGACCAATAGCGGGCTTATCAAGACCGGGTCGCTGTCCCGAACGGATCGCGTGGCTAAGTACAATCAGTTGCTCCGGATCGAGGAAGAGCTGGGTTCGAACGCAGTCTATCGGGGTCGTGAGGCGGTGCCGGGGCGATGCTGATCATGAGCAACCGACGATGATCATTAAGCGGAATCGGGGACGGCAGTGGCTCGATTGGCAACGTCGTATAGTGACCGGCGCACATTATATTGGAATCGCCGTGTGCCTGCTACTACTACTCGTCTTGGTCTTTGGCGACATGGGTCTACCGCGCTACTTCTCCATGCGCGAGCATGCCCAACAGCTGGACGTGGACCTTCAGGAATTGCAACGGACGACCCGCACGCTTCGGGGGGACATCGATCGTCTGGAACACGATCCCGCGAAAATCGAACAGCTGGCGCGCGAGCAGCTCGGCTACGTTCGCAAAGGTGAAACCGTGTATCAATTGGTTCCATCACCGTCACAGGAGCGGCCACGCCCGTAGCCCCATGAAGTTTGGCACAGTTGCGATCATTGGTCGACCGAACGTCGGCAAGTCGACATTGCTCAATCGATTGCTTGAGCAGAAGGTTGCGATCGTCTCGGACAAGCCGCAAACGACGAGGACGAGAATACTGGGGGTCGTGCATGCACAAGGTGCGCAGATTGCCTTGCTCGATACGCCGGGGTTGCACAAGCCGCAGCATCTGCTCAATCGTCGGATGGTCCGCACCGCGGTCGACACGCTGGAAGAGGCAGATATCTTGTACGTGTTAATGGACACGACGAGTTTGCCCGGTCCCGGTGATTTATTGGTCATCGATCATGTGAAAGGGGCGGTCAGGAAGCGTCCGCGCCCGGTCATTCTTGTATTGAACAAGGTGGATCTGGTCAATAAGCTCAAGTTGCTGCCGGTGATGGAAGCCTATGCCAGGTTATTCGGTTGGACGGACGTGGTGCCGGTGTCGGCTGAAACCGGCGATAATGTCGATCGATTGCTGTCCGTGACCGTGGCCCATCTTTCCGAAGGAGATGCGGCCTATGATGCAGACACCGTCACCGATCAGTCCATGCGGACCTTGGCGGCTGAGATGATTCGCGAGAAGATTTTGCACCAGACCTATGAGGAAGTGCCGTATTCGGTTGCCGTGGAGATCGATGAATTTGTCGAGGAGGGGAAGCTGGCCCGCATCAGCGCGACGGTACTGGTCGAGCGAGAGTCTCATAAGGCGATCGTGATCGGGAAGCACGGAGAGAGACTCAAGGAGGTCGGGACCGATGCACGACGTGACATGGAGCAGATCTTTGGGATGAAAGTGTTTCTGCAGCTGTGGGTGAAAGTGCGGGAGGCGTGGCGAGAAGATGAGCACGCCCTCACCGAATTAGGCTACTAGTAGGATCGTGATGCAGCCGACTGAACGTGTGACAGAATCGAATCCAGTGGATCCGCGCCCTCGTCCAGGGGATAAAGATCTCCTCCGCGACGCGGTGCGTGACCAGTCTGATCGAGGCAGGACCAAGTCCGACATCGTACTGTTGTCGGTGCAACGGCTGTTGCACCGGGGTGCAATCACCAATCTCGCGAAGATGCTTGGCCGGATGCATCAGGCCGACGTGGCGAAAGTGATTGTGCATCTGTCCTCCCCCAAAGAAAAGCGGGAAGTCTTCGAACTGGTGAGAGGGGAGTCGAAGCGCGGCCAAGTGCTGAGCGAACTCGACAGCGACAGTATCAATCAGGTGCTGGCGGACCTGCTGCACTCGGATATCGCTTGGCTGATCAAAGACCTCGGCCCCGACGATGTGGCCTACCTCCTTGGGGTTTTGCCGGAAGAACGGGCCAAAGAAATTCTCTCGCTGATGCGGACGGAGGACTCCACAGAAGTCGCCGACCTGCTGAAGTATCCGAAGGGTACGGCCGGCGGCATCATGACGACGGAGTTCTTCGCGCTCCCGGAGGATGCGACGGCGCAGGATGCCATCCGACGTCTCCAGCTGGCAACGGATGCGGAAATGGTGTTCTACATATACGTGACCGACAAGGATGAGCGCTTGGTCGGGGTGCTCTCTCTGCGGCAGTTGCTGACGGTTCCTCCCGAGACGCCGCTGAAAAACATCGCCACGCGCGATGTGATCAGCGTGACGGTCGACATGGACCAGGAAGAAGTCGCCCATCAGGTGGCAAGTTACAACTTGCTCGCGATTCCGGTTATCGACAACGACAGCAAGTTGGTCGGCATTATTACAGTTGACGACGTCGTGGACGTGATTCGGGAAGAAGCGACTGAAGACATGCTCAAGATGGCCGGCGCGATCGAAGAGGACTCGGTCTCGAAATCCTCCAGTGTGGCGTCGGCGAAACACCGGCTCCCGTGGCTATTTACGAATCTAGTCGGCAGTTTGTTGTCGGGCGCAATTCTGTGGGAGTTCCGGTACACGATTCAGGAAGTGGTCGCCATCGTCAGTTTTATTCCGGTCATTGCCGCTATGGGTGGAAACGTGGGCCTCCAGTCCTCGACCCTCATTATTCGAGGATTGGCGACAGGGCTGATCGAGCTGACGGATGTGCGCACCGTGTTTTTCAGGGAAATCAAGGTGGGGCTACTGATGGGGTTCGCCTGTGGTGTGATTCTCACGATCGTTGGCTGGATCTGGCATCAAGCGTTTCTGGGCATGGTCGTGGGGATATCGCTGATCATCGCGTTCGTGGTTTCAACCAGTATGGCGACGTTTATGCCTATCTTGCTGAAACGAATGAAGGTGGATCCTGCCGTTGCGGCCGGCCCTTTTGTGACGACGGCCAATGACATTACGGGCATTACCATCTATCTTTCCCTAGCCACCCTGTTCATGGAATACCTTCGCTAACAGGAACCGTAAAAGGTGAAACGTGAAACGTAGGACTGCCGAGTGCTCTTCCTC
>VBOM01000061.1 GCA_005877535.1 Nitrospirota bacterium
CATGAGCGAGAGCATAATTCAGAAACAGACTGGCCTCCAGGGATTGAGCACGGCAATTCTCTTGCCGTCGGTGAGTCTGTTCGGCGAGCCGGCCGGATTGTATGCCGATGAGGTAGGTCCCCTCACCAGCGTGGTAGGCATCGGCCTTTTTCAGCGGACGGTGTTGACGTTGCAGCGCGCCGGTATTCGACAGCTCATGGTACTGGTCGGGCCGGAGGAAGATCAGCTCAAACAGGCGTTGGGCAAAGGGCCACGGCTGACGATCCCCGTGCGCTGGATGCCGATTCGTGAGTTTCCGCTGGATGATCCACGCACCTGGGAATCGCTCGCTGCTGAAGTCCGCGGTTTCTGTCTCCTGTCCGGCGTGCAAGGGGTGTTTGCGGTCCCCTTGATCGAGAGCCTGCGCCATGAGGTCCAGGAGGGGCAGGCAATCGTCGTGGCACGGGCCGATAGCGAGCGAGATCGACAGCCACGCCGTTCGAATTTGCGCATGAAGGTACAGGCTGGACGGCTCCGCTCGATTACATCGAGACAAGATGACGCGGCGTTGGTGGCGATAGACCTCGTGGTGTTTCCAGCCAGTTTCATGACCGTTGCCAGTCAAGTCGAGGTGGAAACCGGCACGATTCCGATTCGTCGATGGCTCGAACGAGCCGCGGTGGACGGGCATGTGCAGGTGCTGTCTACGGAGACGGATCGGTCTCACTGGTATCAGGACGTGCGCGATGCCGCCGATGTTAAAGCCGCTGAGAAGAAGCTCTACAATTCCCTCAAGGGCGAGTTCGAGGGCATTGTCGACCGGTTCTTCAATCGGAAGGTCTCCCGCTGGTTTACTCGTATCTTTCTTGCCGCAGGTCTCTCGCCGAATGCCATTACGATTCTGGCGACCCTGATTGGGCTGGTCGCGGCCGCTGGCTTTGGCGTCGGGACTTACAGCGCCGGCATCATTGCCGCGCTGTTGTTCCAACTGGCAGCGATCATCGATTGCTGCGATGGGGAAGTGGCCAGGCTCACCTTCACCGAATCGCCGTTCGGGGCCTGGCTCGATATCGCGATGGACAACGTGGTGCATATGGCGATTTTTGGCGGCATTGCGGTGGGCTCCTACCTGGGCGTGGCTGGGAACGACGGTGGGTGGGCTCCTATTGCCCTGGGTTCCGCAGCGGTCCTTGGAAATGGGCTCTCGTTCTGGCTCGTCACCCGGGCACAAAAGATCAAGTTCGTGAGTGGATGGAAGACACCTGTGCAGGCTGCCTGGTCGGATTTCATGCTCAAAAACGTCGCGAGCCGCGACTTTTCAGTCATCGTGCTGATTTTTGCTGTGATCGGCAAGCTCGACTGGTTCCTCTGGATGGCCGCGACCGGATCCGTAGCGTTCGCGCTCCTGATGCTCTGGGTAGTCAGACCTTCCGCCACAACCCGTGCTTAAGCTCATCCTTCTCTTTGTCGGCCTCCTAGCCATCACTTTCATCGTATGGCATATCGGCCCTGGACGCATTTACGACGTCGCCGCGCAACTTGGGCCGGTCGCACTCCTTGTCATGCTGATTCCCTCCTTCATCATGTACTTAGCCGAAGCATACGGATGGAAAGTCACGCTTGGCCCGACGGCGAAGACTATTCCGTTCTGGCGTGTGCTCGCGATCAAGACCGCCGGTGAAGTGGTCAACATGACCACGCCAGCCGGCTACCTCGGCGGCGAGCCGCTCAAGGCCTATCTGCTCACGAAGCATCATGTGCCGTCGGTCGAAGGGTTTGCCTCGGTCGTCATAGCGAAAACAACGAAGACGATTGCAGAAGTGCTCTTCATCCTTTTGGGCGTCGTGCTCACGTTCTGGACGCTCGGCGACGACGACGGCTCATTCGGGCAGAAGGTCCTAGCGGCTTGGCTGAGTGTCGGCCTACTGCTGTTTGGGACTGCCGCATTCGTGTTCGTGCAGCGGCAAGGCCTCTTTACTGGGGCATTGGAATTTTTCCGGAAGATCGGACTGAGGATTGGTTATCTCGAATCGCGCGAGGAAAAGTTACGGTCGCTGGATCGAATGATCTTGGAGTTCTATCGCCATAACCGTCCGGCTGTGTATGCCTCCACCGGGTTGTTCTTTCTTGGTTGGATCGCAGAAGCGGGGGAAGTCTACCTCTTTATCTGGTATCTGGGGGGGCCTGCCAAGCCTCTCGCATCCATCTCTATCGCCGCCCTCTCCGTCTTTATCAAAGGCACCACCTTTTTCATCCCTGGCAGCCTTGGTGCCCAAGACCTCGGGAATTTGTTCTTGCTGAAAGACTTTGGTTACTCCGAGGTCGCCGGCGTCACATTTGCTTTGCTGAGGCGATTTCGGGAGATGGTATGGATCGGGATGGGGCTGCTGTGTATAACGGTGCTGCGTGGGCGTGCGGCGGGAATTCAGGAAAGCCGCACTTTCGACTCAGGAGATGGCTCCTGACACCATTTTCCTCCTCTTCTTCATTCCCGGCAGCCTCTGTGCCAAAGACGGCGGGAATGTGGTAATGTTAAGAGTCTTTGGATATTCCGACGTCACCGGAATCATCTTCGCGTGACTCCGTCAGTTCCGGGAACTGGCCTTGAGGGGACGAAACTTGCTCTGCCTGGCTCTTATCGATAGGTGGTCGGTGGCAATTCAGGAAGGTCCCACTCACGATCCAGTCCGTGCTGCCTGACACCAATTTCCCCCCTAACGAGCTTGGGAGGATCAGTGAGAAGAATCAGGGTCGCTCATTGCGCGTAATGAATGAAGGACGGTTTGCCTGTTCCCTATGGTAAAGTTAAAGAATCAGAAATGTCTCGCTCGACGGCCGCAGTCGGGCTTGTTCCCAGCTACCCTGCTGAGGGAGTGGAGATAGAGGTCCTGTCCCCTATGACGTGTTTGCTTTTTTCCTCTCACCGTGGATTTCGAGCGTAACATGCTAAGACCTTTCTTACTTTTCGTTGGCCTCCTTACCCTCGGTCTCATCGTTTGGCATATCGGTCCAGAGAACATCTACGATGCGGCGGCGCAACTCGGGCCGGTCGCACTCCTTGTCATGCTGATTCCCTCCTTCATCATGTATGCCGTCGAAGCATACGGATGGAGAGCCACGCTTGGCCCCTCGGCAAAGGAGATTCCGTTCTGGCGTGTGCTCCTGATCCGGACCGCCGGTGAAGCGGTGAATATGACCACGCCGGCCGGCTACGTCGGCGGCGAGCCGCTCAAGGCCCATCTGCTCAGGAAGCATCATGTGCCGATGGAGGAAGCGTTCACTTCGGTCATCATTGCGAAAACGACCATGACGATTGCCGAAGTGTTATTCATTCTGCTCGGCATCGCACTGAGTGTGTGGCTGTTAGGCGGGAGCGAGTCATCCGGTCAGACCGTACCTACTGCGCTCTTGAGCGTGACCTTGTTGGCACTTGTGACTGCCGGCTTGGTGTTTGTGCAGCGGCAAGGACTCTTTACCTGGCTCTTGGATTTTTTGAGAAGGATCGGGCTGAAGATTGCCTATCTCGAAGCGCGCGAGGAACGATTACGGTCGCTGGATCGAGCGGTCTGGGGATTCTACCGCCACAAACGTCCAGCCTTTTGTGCCTCCACCGGTCTGTTCTTCCTTGGTTGGATAGCGGAGGCGTTGGAAGTGTACGTCATCATCTGGTATCTGGGGGGGCCTGCCATGGCCCTCTCCGCTATCTCTATCGGTGCCCTCTCCGTCTTTATCAAAAGCAGCACCTTCTTCATCCCCGGCAGCCTCGGCGCCCAAGACGGCGGGAATTTGTTGTTGCTCAATGCCTTCGGCTACTCCGACGTGACCGGCATCACCTTCGCGCTACTCCGGCGGTTCCGCGAGTTGGTCTGGATCGGAATCGGGCTGCTGTGCTTGGCTCTTCTCGGAGGAAGGCAGCTGCAATTCGAGAAAGACGCACAGACGACTCAGGCAATGGTTCCTGACACCTTTTCCCTTCCCCCTCTTGATTCCGCTGAAGTTGCCTGCACTCCTGTCTTGCGTAAGGCCCATTTCTGGCAGCGCAACGCACGGGTCTCTCTCAATGAACGCCAGAGGAATATGCTCAATAGAGTTCTCGATGGCTTCAAGGGCAACCTTACGGCTGGCAAGTGGGCTGTCATCGCGAAGTGCTCTATCCCCACTGCGCAGCGGGATATTAAAGAACTGATTGACCAAGGTTTGCTCGTTCGCAATGAAGGCGAGAGTGAGAATACGAGCTATAGTATCGCCGCACAATAAACGGAAGGGATAGCATGTAACCACTAGCCAAATGGCTATAACCTTGGATGCTTTTCCTGAATTTGATCCAGAGTGCTTGAGATTCTTTCCAAT
>VBOM01000062.1 GCA_005877535.1 Nitrospirota bacterium
TCGGATTCGCATGTAGGCGAGGTTATAGAGCTCTGCGGGCGTCATCCTGTCAGAGCTGACTTCGAGCATGGCCACCGGTATCGAGGATGGCGCGAGACGCATGATCATGGGCGGGGAAATATCCGGCGGCAGCGCTTTGACGACCGTCTGCGCAATGGCCGTGATATCCGCTTCGGCCCTGCCCACGTCGACTCCGTCCTGCAGGTAAATATTGGTAATGCTGCTGCCGTAGTAGGAGTGACTGTGGATATACTTGATGCCTTCCACCGTCGCGGTCAAAAAGCGTTCGAACAAATACGTGATGCGCCCTTCCACCTGCTGCGGCAGCATGCCGGCGTAGATCCAGACCACGGAGGTGACGGGAATACCGATATTCGGGAAGACATCGGTCGGCATCTGGAGCACCGTGAAGCTCGCCAGCGCCACAATGAGGATCGCCATCACGACGAAGGTGTAGGGCCTACGCAGGGCGATGAGGACAAGCTGGTTCATGCGAGAAGGCTGCCAAAAGCGGTTTGAGTTTCAGTCATCTGGGTACAGTACCCCTCGAGGACTTCTTTGGTGTTGGCTGCCGAGAGGGATGCCAGCCTCTCGTCACCATGCGAGCCGTCAAGCCCCTCATAGCTTATTTGTGTGAAGTCGAAAGGGAACTTGACCAACAGACTCGCGAACCCTCTGTAGGACTCCAATAGGAACAAGCACAAGACCCCCTGGAACAACACGACGAAAAACTTATCCATGGATTCCGTCACCCGTATTCCCTGCTGCTGGCTGATGAACCCGATCAGGATGCCGCCGAACAGCAGGAAGAGCCCCGGGTTCAGAAAGACTTCGTGGAGGACCTTCATGGGTCAGCTCCTCTCGATAGAGAGTGAAGGCACCGTGTGTCCTTTCCTTCAGGCTTAACCCGCACCGATCTAAGCTCGAAACGCGCCACCAGTCTGATCACACAGGCTTTACGACCCCCTGAAGCATGATCCCACTGTGATTCACCTAAACGAGTGGTGACGCTGACTCACCAAGATCAATCGACGATGAACCCATGATGAAGAATGTTTCGCGCTTGATCGAACCACGACATTCGATCCCCCTCTTCGTGAACCAGTGTGCACTGGCTGAGGCCTATGTCCAAGGGCTGGATGGTCCAGGGCCGGAGCGCCTCAGCCGTTCATGAAGACGAGAACTCTCTCCCCTTTCTCGACCACGCGCCGCCGGCTTTCTCTGTCCTCATCACACTTCACGTGAAGGCATTCGCTCGCTCTCGCCTTGGTCGTATCTCTTGCGAGGCGACTCCGCGGCGCTCATGCCCCACATGATCACCAGCACCATCCCCACGATGACTAGCGGAAAGGAGATTGCCAACATTACTGTATTGCCCATGTCTGTACCCTTCCTTCTTTTTGCTCATCCTCCATCGAGAAGTGTTCCAGGCCGGTGTAGAGTCCCGGTTGCGCGAAATCCCCGAGATGGAATTCGGGATTCCGCGGGTTGCACTGTGAATGTAACAGCCTCAGATGAACGGATCGTGAACGGATCGTGAAGAATTCTTCATCATCCTGAAGCGTCTTGCGCACAGACACCCGCGGTGTGCGCTCGCACCGAACGATCTGAATCGGCGCCCTGAACAACATAAAGATGAAAGCGAGTCGAGAATTGGGAGTTGTTGCGAGCTAGGCAGGAATCGTCTGTTGAGTTGGGACCGGCAAACGCAGGGTGAAGACCGAGCCCTTGTCGACTTGGCTTGTGACCGAAATTGTGCCGCCGTGGGCCTTCGCGATTTCCTTGACGATAGGCAGCCCAAGTTCATGGGCGGCGATGTCGCAAAAGCTCCGCTGAATCTCACCGCTCCGTTGGAACCGGTCCATCACGGAGTTGAACGCCTGCGCTGAGTCGATGACGGTCTCGGTATATTTCTTCGCGGAGACCCCTCGCAGGATTTTCTCCAGCAACTCCTCAGAGAACTACCCTGGGGAGTGCAGGCGCACGTAAGACTTCATGGGCACTTCTCCATGCACGACATGCCTGAGTCGCGGATGTTTCACCCTGACCTTCTGGTCGCCGATAAAAATCGACCCCGCCTCGTGCGCCCACTTCTGGAGAGCCGGATCCGTCGGATAGTAGTCGGGTCCCGCGATCTCCTCTCGCTCGATCAGCATGACACTCTCGGCTACCATGCGTCCCATCTCCAGCATCACCGCGTCCAGCGCCTGTTTGCCAGATCTGATCACGCGGACCAGGGTCCCCAACATCCGTTTCTTGCCCGAGATCTCCCTCAATCCTGCCATGGCATGCTTCCGTTGCCTCGTGTCGTGTCTCATCGGTGGCTCCTTTTGTGTTTGTTCCCGTGGAGTATTCCACGGAGGGAGCCACTCATTCAAAATTCAACGGACTTCAGCATAACCTCCAGTTTCGCCTTGACGATAGTGTACAATGGCTAAGGCCATGAGCACTGGTAGCACATAGTTGCCTGAGTTCTGCTCTACGTCTGTCATGATCTGCCTGCAACGGATGTACTCCAACCAGTGCGATGAAGGCACCTGGCGGGACCGCCAAGAAGAATGAGGGCCCCATGCGCCCGCTCATACTCATGCTCACGGCAATGGCGCTGGTTAGCTGCACTGCGCAACCCCTAAATCGGCATGCCCAATTCAACCAGGAAGAATACACTTCATATGGGGGATTCGGGACGGGCATCATTTCTGGCGAGGTATTCCTAACAACCCGAGGCGGCGATGTGAAGAAGGCCGCTGCTGGCAACAAGGTCTTTCTGAATCCCGTTACCACTTATTCAACCGAATGGTTTGAACGCCAGATCATCGGCGGCCAGCTTCTACGAGAACCTGACCCGCGCGCGTTTCGATACCATCACGAAACGGTGACGGACAGTGATGGGAGATTTAAATTTGAGAATCTAACCCTGGGCGACTATTACCTCGCTTGCGCAACTTCCTGGGAAGCGCCAGACGGGTATGGGCACACTTCTGTCATGGGTGGCTGGGCCTATGCGAAGGTCCGTCTTAAAGCCGGCGAACATACAAAGGTCGTGCTCACCCGATGAACCTCCTCCTCTTTAGCTTCTGCCATTCCCGCGCTGGCGACCTGCTGTGGCTCATCGAACTGGCCAAGCGCGGCACGTTTAACGAATGGACAATCGGGCCGACACCGTTCATATACGAGACGACATTCGAACTCTTGGATCCGCTGTAGCTCGGCCATGCGCTCTCGCTTGCAATAGCCTTGGTGCATCACAAGACCGCCGAGGCGTTTGCCGGGGGACAGTCGCTGCAGGTGCCGATGGTCCGCGAGGTGCTGCACTGTTACCAGCAGTCGCAGCGCGTCGACGATCCGCACGCCTACTGTTGGTTCAAAACGGTCTTCCGCTTCGATCTGACCGTCACAACCTACACCATCGATGACGCATCCAAGTCGCTGCTCTTTCCCTGTCGCTTGGCCGCTCCGCGTGCGTGTGGATTTATGCGGAACAGCCTGGGAATATCACACAGCAAGTCGACGCGGCACTCCTGCGTGCCGGCACACATTGGTGTCCACGACTCGCCGATCTCACCGAGTGGCAGGACGCGGCATATGCTCTAGGACATGAGAAATCGAGATTCGCCGTGAGGGATTTAAGCTAGAATTTTGAACTCTAGACAGACGATTGGAACAGGCTTGTTTCTGTAGAGGCCTACATCGGGCCTCACGGAGGATTGAAACTCAGTGGACCCTTAGGGTGATAAATTTGTGCTAAAAGTCTTCGAAATGGATTGAACATATGGAATGGATAGAAACAATCGAACCGAGGAATGACGTTGATTTTGAAAGGAACGGGGAAACCAGGTTGCCAATCAAGCTGTTAGAAAAACTGCCCTGTTCGCGCTCTTAATCAGCGGGCCGTAGGTTCGACCCCTACCAGGCCCACCACAAATCAACCACTTACAGAGCCTCCCCCTTCCAGCCCGTCGCCGTGTAGGCAGTAAAACATAGAAAATATTTTTGCCCCCCGTTCCTCTCCTGCCAAACCTCACTTCCACATTGCTGGGGCATCCGGCCAATGTTCCTTTCCAAGATATCATTCTATATAAATGCGGCACTGCTCATTGATTCTGATGCTCTGCTGTCCGGCCGGATCCCCCTTCAGCTTTTCCGGCCGGTTTCCCGCTGGCGAAAGCAGGTCCTTGAGTTTCGATTCGCTATCGAGCATCATCCGTTCAGAATGCTTTAGAATTTATGAGCAGTCGACAAGCGAGGAAGGTCAGTGGCAGTCGTTCCCGGTTGCCGGTGGTAGTGACTCATGGCTTCCGGCATCCATTGCTTAATCTGTTTAATCCGTGTGCCGTGGCTGGGATGGGTCGCTAAGAACTCCGGTGGCTGTCCATGACTCATCTGCTCCATCCGCTCCCAGACATGGAGTGCCTCATGGGGGTTGTACCCGGCGTCAGCAGCCAAGAGCAATCCAATATAGTCCGCTTCCGATTCATGTTTCCGACTGTAGGGCAGGATAAAACCATAGTGTGCCAAGGCCCCACCCGCGAGCTGAGCGATTTGTGGACTGATGC
>VBOM01000063.1 GCA_005877535.1 Nitrospirota bacterium
TCCCATACCAGCCGGTTGGCCGATCCGGCAGACTGCGTCTCGCTGAAGGTCGAATAGTCATCGATCATCTTCTGGATCTGCGCCTTGAGTTCGGCGTTTTGAAATTGAATCGTGACCTGAGCCGGTCCCGTCCTCGTCACAGACTCGACGGGAATTTTCTTATCAACCAACCCATCTTGAACGGACACGACCGATCGATCGACGGCAATCTCGACCGCGCGATCTTCGTCCACTTCCATGACGAGATGAATCCCGCCTTGGAGATCCAGGCCCAGGGTAATGCCTTTGTTCGGCATCACCCTCTTCAGCCAACCAGGCAACGCCTGATAAAACGGCTGATAGGACGGGACAAAGAAAATCACCGACATCACCACCACCAACACCAACAACGTTAACCGCCCACCCACTTTTCTCATGTCGTCTGTAACCCCTTTTCACTCGTAACCTACGAGTCCTTGTCCTCGTCATCGCCGCCTCGTAATCGAGCGATCTGGTCCCGTTGCATCCGAATCTTCGTCGTATCGGCGATCTGCAGCGTCACAGTCTCCTTCCCGAGATTCGTCACGGTGCCCCAAATACCCGACGCCGTGACTACCTTGTCGCCCTTCTTCAGGGCATCCAGCAACGCCTTCTGCTGTTTCGTGCGTTTTTGTTGCGGCAAAATGACCAAGAAATAGAAGATAACGAAGATCAGCACGAACGGAATGAGCGACAGGAACGTACTGGAACTCGAACCCCCTCCACCAATCCCTTGGGCCCATGCGACCGATTGCATTACCATACAAACTCCTCCTCGTCAGCGTTAGCAGGCTGCGGAAAAACCCTTTCAGCACAACAAGCCTTCAATGGCCATGAACATCATGGGGGGAAAACCAAAACACTCCATCAGGATGCTCAAAAAGCCCAGACTTCTCACCCGCCCAACCCTGGCGCGCCGAGACGCGCCTTGTCCCAAGCAAGGCCGCAGCGAACTTTCACTTTTTATAAGGGGTGGCTGGGATGATCCCAACTGCGCGCGTCCAACGAGGGCTTGCTCAAGCCGCGCGTTGCGCGAGCACGGGGATCGTCCCAGCTACCCCACCTCCTTTTTCAGCATCCTGCTAGTCCCATTCGACATGCCGATGCCGATCGACGTCAGCCATGTCTGCAGCTAAGACGTCCGATGCAGTCCGGTCGGAGGATCGGTAGAACTCCTCCCGGAACGAGCGTAACCTTCCCTGTGCGATCGCTGACCGCACCTGGCCCACCAGATCGGCAAAATACCAGAGATTGTGAATCGTATTCAGTCTCGAAGACAGCATCTCTTTCACCTGAAAGAGGTGATGCAGATAGGCCCGCGAGTAGCGCGCGCAGACCGGACAACCACAGGCCGGATCGATCGGCTGTTCATCCCGGACATACCGCGCTTGTTTGATCACCACTCGCCCGATACTTGTAAAGAGCGAACCGGTCCGCCCATGGCGCGAGGGCACGACGCAATCGAAGAGGTCGATCCCTCGCACCGCACCTTCGATCAAATCCTCCGGCATGCCCACACCCATCAAATACCGCGGCTTCGAAGCCGGCAGCTCCGGCACGGTCACATCCAACATGGCATACATTTCTGCCTTCGACTCTCCCACCGAAAGCCCGCCGACCGCGTAACCCTCGAAGCCAATCCCGATGAGGTCTCGCGCCGAGGTCACGCGGAGGTCTGCATCCAAGCCGCCTTGCACGATCCCAAAAAGGGCTTGATCCGTGCGACGCCGACTGGCTTGACAGCGTTGCGCCCAGAGGGTGGTCCGTCGCACGGCATCGCGCATGACCTCTCTCTCAGCCGGCAAGGCCAGGCAGTGATCGAACGCCATCATGATATCGGCCCCCAACGCTTCTTCGATCTCGATGGCGGTCTCCGGCGTGATGAAATGAGTTGACCCATCGAGATGCGACTGAAAGCTCACTCCCTCGTCCGTCACCTTGCACAATTTGGCGAGGCTGAAAATCTGAAATCCGCCACTGTCCGTCAAGATGGCTCCGGGCCACCCGGTGAACCGGTGCAATCCACCCATCTCAGCCACGACCTTATGCCCAGGCCGCAAATACAGGTGGTAGGCGTTGTTCAGGATGAGACGAAAGCCGAGCTGCTCCAAGTCGGCTGGATCAATCCCCTTTACCGGCCCCAACGTGCCAACAGGGATGAAGGCCGGCGTATCGATCTCGCCATGGGCGGTGCTGAGTTTCCCCAACCGCGCGCTCGTCTCACGATCCACCCGCTGAACTGAAAAGTTCACAGTCCCTCTTGTTGGCTACATCTGCTCTGGCGCGGAAACTCCGAGCACGCCGAGTCCATTCTTCAAGACTTGTTGGATTCCTTGCATCAACGCCAATCTCGCCGCAGTCCGTTCGGGGACCAGCCTCTCCTTCTGCATCCCCTCATCTGAGCCCAATCCTTCCGGCGCGACTGCCAATAGATCTCGATCCGCAGCAGGTGGCAGAATCCTGTGCTTGTTATAAAACGTATGCAGCAGCCCGGCCAATTGCTGGAGGTAATAGGTCATCCGGTGAGGCTCGTAGGCCATCGCACTGCCCAGGAGGACCGAGGGATAGGCGGAGAGCTTGCGAATCAGCCCCAATTCATCCGGGTCCGTCAGCACCGTCAAATCCGTTTCGCTCGGAAGGGGACAATCGATGCCTCGCGTGGCCGCGACGCGCCAGAGGCTGGCGATCCTGGCATGGGCATACTGCACATAGTACACGGGATTATCGGATGACCGCTGCTTGGCCAGTTCCAAATCAAAATCCAGATGCGAGTCGGAATCGCGCATCAAAAAAAAGAACTTGGCCGCGTCGGCCCCGACTTCATCGATGACTTCCCGCATCGTGATGAACTCGCCGGCCCGCTTCGACATTTCAACTTTTCTCCCGCCGCGCAACAAATTCACCATCTGGACCAGTACGACCTGGAGGCGATCTTTCGGATACCCATAGGCCTGTACCACCGCTTGCATGCGAGGAATGTAGCCATGGTGATCCGCGCCCCAGACATCGATGAGCAGGTCATATCCGCGCCGCAGCTTATCCCGGTGGTAGGCGATATCGGAAGCCAGGTACGTGTACTCGCCATCCTGTTTCCGCACGACACGATCCTTTTCGTCCCCGAATGCCGAAGATCGGAACCAGCAGGCACCTTCCTGCTCAAACAGGAAATGTTGCGAACTCAATTCATCCAAGTCTCGTTGGAGGGCCCCTGAACTCAAGAGAGAGGCCTCGCTGAACCACGACTCGAACTCGATCCCGAAGGATTTCAGATCTTCGCGAATCAGGCTCAGCAGTTCCTGATAGGCGAACGTTCGACAGCGCTCCTCAACCTCTGCTGCCGCACGTCCGGTCAGCTCGGACCCGAACTGTTGCTTCATTCGCTTGGCCACGGCAGTGATGTAGGCCCCGTGATACCCCTCTGACGGAAACTCTACTGGCCGGTTCAATAACTCCTCATACCGGGCATACACAGAGGCCCCCAACAATTTCATCTGCCGGCCGACGTCGTTGATATAGTACTCACTCACGACGTCATACCCGACCGCCTTGAGCATATTCGCGACAGCCTGCCCGACTGCTGCGCCACGCCCATGCCCCACATGCAACGGACCGGTTGGATTTGCACTTACATATTCCACCAAGACGCGACGTCGCTGCCCCATCTCGGCTCGCCCGTAGGCTGATCCTTGCATCTCGATTTCTCTGAGCACCTCGTGCCAGACCGCGGGTTTGACCGTGAGGTTGAGAAACCCAGGCCTGACAATCTCGACTCGCTCGAAGAGCTGCTCGCGCTGAGCAAGATTGTCGATGATAATTTGGGCAATGTCGTGGGGCGCTCGTTGCTCGGACGCCGCGAGAGACATGGCGACCGTTGAGGCTAAGTCTCCCCATTCAGGCCGTTTAGGAGGATCTAAACTCAGTTGCGGCCAGGATTCTGTCTTCAGTTGGCCCTTCTTTTTGGCCCCATTGAGCGCTCCGATAAGCGCGTTGATGACCTTTTCCTGGACGACCCCGCTGGACAAGAAAATAACTCCTAAGTCCTTACCAATGAAAGGAAAAATGAACTGGTCACTTTAGCATACGGGATAGTCAGTGACAAGGCAGCCGGATGGGATTCCTTGCCGGACCGCTGCCTCCTTGAGGTTTGCAAGACAGAGTGCCACAAGATGGTCCTGCGGCATTTCGAGACAAGGTTTTTCCTCACATCGGCTGACGTCGCCCCATGATTGGCAGAGGCAGGTTGCGCCCTGCATCACGGTGATATGGCTGCCACGAGGAGCCCAGCGAGCGGGATCTGTCGGTCCAAATAGAGCAACCGTACGCACTCCCATCAGCCCCGCCATATGTGTGACTCCCGAGTCCTTTCCACACACTTAAGGGCACTCCCACTCCCAGGATGGATGACGGCAAGAGACTGTCCGATTGAGGGGCCTGCCGCATCAAGACAGGTTCGTCCGAGATGGAGGAGATTTTCTGTCACAGTCAACAGGACATCTCCTTCATCGTCAGACGGGGCCTCATTGATCGTTTCAAGAAACCGGTCACATTGATGTGTCGCCCGAATCACAGTCGAGAACGGAGACCTCACGATAACCTCTCGGACACCGACCGCCTTGAGGCTCTCGCTTAGCTTGCCATCAAGATCCTGGGTCCAGGCAATGGCAAGATCACAGTTCTCCAGCCATGCCTGTACCTGACCCGTGGCCGAGTGATCACCGGCGAACAAGTCAGCACAGATTTGCCCCTGCACAGAGGTCCAAGCATCAATGACGCGGCACGCGAGAAGCAGCCTCGCAATCTGGTCCCCTGCACAGAGTACCAGCCGATGGTTGGGGAAGCGGCTACGCAACCGAACCATGGCAGGGACCGCCAAGAGCACATCGCCAAGGCCGCCTGGATGGATCATTATGATCTTCCTTTTCACGGTGGGCATTATGGTTGTCCTGAGGGAGGTACCCGAGCCAGCAGGGACCGCGCCGCCTCAAGATCCTCCGGTGTGTTCACGTTTTGAAAGGAGCGCCCGGAGGGATCGATGGTGAGCAGATCCGCCTCGGTGACATATTGCACCCTGAGTGACGTGTGCGACACCAGCCCTTGAATCTTGAGCTGTCGAGTCCGAATCATCTGTTCCAAGGCCGGCAGACAGCGTTTGCCATACAACGCATGCATCGGATGTAACAGGGACCCGAGTTTTGCCATCACAATATCTGCGGTGGCTCTTCGGCTGGTAAACTGAGCAATGACGGCCTGATCCAGAAACGGCATGTCACATCCGACCAGGAATATGCAAGACGTTGTTGCCCGCGTGAGCCCGGTATACAACCCTCCGAGACTGCCGCAATCAGGCACCAGGTCTCGCACTACTCTGGCATCGACAACAAGCGGAGGGCTGTCCTGCGCAATGACAACCAGTACCTCTTGAAAGATTGAATGAAGCACACCCAGTCCCCGTTCAAGAAGGGTCTGCTCCCCCACGACGAGATACCGTTTGTCTTCGCCCATTCTCCGACTTTTACCTCCGGCTAGAAGCACGCCGGTCACCTCGATCTCCATTATGATGCCCTCACT
>VBOM01000064.1 GCA_005877535.1 Nitrospirota bacterium
CTACTTGAAGAAGAACTTGCCCTTTGGAAAGGTCTGGTAGCATCGGTCGGAGACTTCCTGGCCATGTGATTGGAGGCACTGGAGGATCTGCCCGCTCCCAGGTTTGACTGCTCTGCAGAATCGTTTGACATCCTCGTCGCACGCCGCCGTCAATCGGTTTCGATCTTCCTTCCACTTTACGAACTGCTCGTGCAACTGGCTTTGGCACAGCGGCGGGAGTTGTTTGGCACGCTGTTGCAAACAGCGCGTGCGGGCAGAACCGTCGGGAGAATCGGGACACAATTGATCTATATCCGCTTCGCACTGCAGCCTGGTAGCCTGCAGCGCACGAGGATCCAACCGCGTCATAACCGGAGCTACAGTAGTTGAGTCACGCGACCGATCATCGTCTGGCCTCGACAGGGCTACCTCAGACGGCAACGGAGGAGTGGTGGGAATGGTTAAATCCAGCGCCGGTGGCTCAGACAGGGGAGACGAAGTACGTGCCGCCTGACGAGTCTCAGCAGGCAACGCAGCCGAAGACAACTCTACTTGTGACGGGAAATTCGTAGCCACCGTCACCCACACGAGCCCAAGGCCTAAGAAGGTGATAGCGCCGGCGATGGTTCCGCTCGAAGACTGCTGCTGAGCCATGATTGCTCCCTACCCGATCTGACCAGACCCAGCATAGGATAAGCCGTCAAAAAAATCGACGAATTGTCCGGTTTCTACCAGAGGCCCAACCTTGCGATTCGACACGAAATCGCTTGGACCCCAGGCGAGGGACACGAGGCCAGAGGAAAGACATTCCCTCTGGTCACCACCGTGCCTTTCGCCTGAACATCGGCGATTGCAACACAAGCACTCATGAATAATGCGAGCTAGTTCTCTGGAGTTTCGACGATGTGGTTTTCAAACCTGGTGCAGCCTTCGGCGAGCAGCCGATTGGTAAGCATTTCTCCGGGCCATTCGATGGGCAAATCAGCCGTGAAGATCCACACATCAGGAGAGGTCCAGACAGGGCCGTGGTCTTCAGGAAGTTCGGGATCAAACAGATCAGTCCAAACCGGCATGTACACGCCGTTCCCGCATTGCGTATGGAGGTGCACGATCGTGCGGACACGGACGAGTGGGTCCAGATCGCGCCAGACTGCCGCGGTCTCATCCGCCAGCCGATGGAGCCGCACGGCATTTTGCGCGTCGAAAATGGCATAGGCGGCGTAGACCGGTGCTTCGATCATATCGGGAGCCAGCGCCAACTCGGGACATTGCGCCACGAGGCCTTCAAGGAGAGCCCGACGATGCCGATCCTCCAGCGAATCTGGCAGTTCGGAGTCCGGCACACCGATCAACTCAAAGAAGAGGAAGGCGGTACTCTCGACTGGCGGATAAAGCCGAGCGGCAATTGAAGTGGCCCGCTGGGAATCCGCCACCGTACTTAAATGGTCATTCAAACCCTGGAGGCTGAGCGGCTCCAAGGTCGAATCGGTCAATAGGCGCGACTCCACACGCACCACCGTCCCGGCAGAGAGCCGGAGGTGTCGATGCAACAGCTCCGCCGTCGCAACCGGGTCGATCTTCAACTTGAGGGGATGGGTCAAATTTGCTTGGAGAGGAAGTTCCAATGCCGCCATAATGGCATAGGACAATTTTTCATCGGCCGGCCCATCTATGAGTACGGAGCAGGATGCCTCCGCGAGAAGATCGAAGAGCCATTCCGCCATGTCCTCGTCCAGCGCCGCCAGCACTGTTAAGAGATCATACTCCCGTCCCTGCTCCAAGAAGGCTTGCAGCGTATCGATCGCCGCATCGGTATCACCATGGTCATGGCGCCGGGCATTGATCAAGTGAACGAGATCTCTTGTGAGAGGGTCAGGACGAGACCAACTCAACATATCGACAGACTCCTACCGCACAGCCGTGCAGTACTACTTTCCATGTTGCCAAACTTTTCCTGTGGTAGCAAGCGCTCCAACAGTTTATTCACATAGGGTCTGGGCCACCGATCGGATGACATCATACTCACGATCCAATCACCTTCACCAACACGCGTTTTCGTCTCTGCCCGTCAAACTCCCCGTAGAAAATTTGTTCCCATGGGCCGAAGTCCAACCGGCCTTCGGTAATCGCGACGACGACTTCTCGCCCCATCAACTGGCGCTTGATGTGGGCGTCGCCGTTATCTTCTCCCGTCTCGTTGTGCCGATAGGTCGCGTCCTGAGGAACGAGCTCGTCTAAGAATCGGTCATAGTCCTTGAGCAAGCCCGGTTCGTCGTCATTAATGTAGACGCTGGCCGTAATATGCATGGCATTGACCAGCACGAGCCCCTCTTGGACGCCGCTCTTCTTGACCGCCGTCTCAACCTGTTGTGTGATGTTGAGGTAGGCGCGCCGCGTCTTCGTCTCGAACCAGAGCTCTTCGCGATAGGATTTCATGGTCGCCGGTCAGTGGGAGTTCATTCTGCCGAACTAGACACTCAAGATGCAAGCCGTACCCTCTTTCCCACCCCATCGATCAATCTGGCTGCTGCCGGCATATATGTGTGATGTCCGTCAAGAAGACGACCACGCCCTTACGCCCGCCCTTATCTATACGACTTCGATTTTCAGCCCATACAGCTACGACTCTGATGGATTGTTTTCGATCTCGTGCCCATCTCGCGTCGGCAGGGCTAGCCGCCGAACGTGGAGTTTTTCCTGCCTATCGAGGCAGCCGGCTCCAGGCACAGAACCAGCGGCATCGAAACGCGACCGTGACCACCATTCCATCGACTGGTCATATTAGCCTCATCGCCGGCCGCTCGCCTGGCATTGAACCGTTATACGGTGTGCAGGAGGCCCGCCGCGCATGATGGACTGGGTCGTGCTCACCTCGCTTCATCCAGCCTTCGTCCGGCGCGCACGCATATTCGGTCTCAATCTCGACGCACTTGGGCCCGACTTGGCCACGCATCCTTCCATTCAACATTTGACCCATATCCCCGAAGAGCTGCATCGACTCTTCGTCACGGCGCATGATGTCTCACCCGAACATCATGTGCGTATGCAAGCGGTGTTTCAGCGATATGGCGACAGCGGTGTCTCGAAAACCATCAATTTGGCGGCCACGGCGACCAAAGCCGAGGTGGCCGCAGCCTTTCTGCTCGCATACCAACTCGGATGCAAAGGCCTCACCGTCTTTCGTCCAGGCAGCCGGGAACGACAAGTCTTTTCCTGCAGCCTCCGCATCCCTGTTGAACCTCGCCTCTGTCCGCGCCATTCCTCAACAAAATTGACACCACTCAGCGATGGTGATAGGTATTTTCACAGACTAGCCCAGATAGGATCGAATCGTTCAGTAGGGAGGTGCGCGATGGCTGCGCTCGTTGGGAACCTGACATCAGTCTGGAGTCCTTCTGATTGGACAGTCCTCTTTGCTCGTCAACCGGAACCAGATTTGGAATTCACGGAAGAGGAACTCGATCAAACGACCTCCACGAAAGCAAGGGGCCCGATGATCCCCCGCAAGAAATCCGGTGGGGGAAGCCCGATCCTATGGATACTGCTCCTGGCTCTTGTTGGCGGCATCGCCTATGTCTCGATGGAACCGGAGATGGTGACAGAATGGCTCAGCCCCTACCTGGGTGAGAGCACCCCACCACCAATGGCCATGAAACCGAAGCTGTCGGTCCCGGCGCCCGTCGCGCCACGGGCACCCGCGCCACAAGCCGCTCCCAGTCCGAGTAACGAGGCCTCAGCTCCCTTGGCTTCAGCAACCGCTCCCGCCGCTCCCGCCACTGCCGTCGCCCCTACTGCCCCAGCAGTCGTTCCGCCGACCCAAGCGGCAACGAAACCCTCTGCACCAGTCGTAACTCCACTAGACCCAATGTTCAGTGAAGGACAGACGGTGACCGTCACGACAGACGAAATGGCTCCCGGCGGAAGCATTCCATTGTTCGCAGATTCATTGAGCAGCAAGCCTGGGCCAATCGTCCGTCCAGGAATCTCACTGACCGTCCTGGATGGTGATCTACAGCCCGGCGGTTGGATGTATTTGGTAGGCACCGACGAAGGTGTAAAGGGTTGGGTATCGGAGAAACGTCTTCGCTTGAAGTTCTGACCCTCCCATTTTCCCCCACGCGAGTGGCCTGCTGAGCAGACATATTCTAGCCTCATCAGCCGATCTCCCTGTGCTATAATCCGCCCGGTTTATATCCTGTAACCAAACCCACAGTATCGAGACGATTCCATGGCCACACTCAAAGCGAT
>VBOM01000137.1 GCA_005877535.1 Nitrospirota bacterium
CTTCACCCTGATCTCGCCGTGATGCTCTTGAATAATCTGATGGACGATGGTCAGACCAAGGCCTGTTCCTTCGTGTTCTCCGCTCTCGTGTTTCGTCGTGAAAAACGGGTCAAAAATGTGTTCGAGATTCGTATCTTGGATTCCTTCACCCGTATCCTCGATCTCGATGTGCGCCCAGACGTTTCCTCCCGGCTTCACCAGCTTGCGTGTCTGAACGCGTAAGCGCCCACCCGCGCCTGCCATCGAGTCCATGGCGTTGAGGAGAAGATTGAGCAGGACCTGCTTGATCTGCTGTCGGTCCAGCATGACACGCGGCAAGTCGGACGCCAACTCTTTTTCAATCTTGATCCCATGGCTGTCTGCCTTGACATCAATGAAATATAAGCACGAGGCGACAACGTCGTTGAGGTTCTCGTCCGTCAGCTTAGGCTCCATGTATCGGGAGTAGTCGAGAATTTCCTGGATCAGCCGTTCGATCCGATACACATCGTCGAGTACCACTTTGCTGAATTCCTGAATAAACAGGGGATCGTCTTTCCGTTCAGGGGCTAGTTGGATAAAGGTTTTAATCGACGTGAGAGGGTTTCTGATTTCATGGGCGAAGCCGCCGGCGATCGTCTCAAGAGACTTCAGCCGATCCGTGCGCTTCATGAGCGTGTGCGAGCGAAGGAGGTCCTCGTACAACACAATGGTGTAGAGAGCATTCGTGGCGGTTTGTGCCAGTGCGGCGAGCAGGGATCTGGTCAGCGCATTTTCTTCGGCCAAAGGCTGTGCCGCTCCGAGCAGTGAAAAGGCGATGAGACGGCCTTTATTATTGAGGTGTGGCACGATGCGTGTGGCCTGCATGGCTTCCATGGCCGCACATGCGCCGGCTCCGAATTCAGTCTCTTGGAGGTCTTCAGCCGAGTCGGCCTGCGTCATGATCGAGTTGGTCGCGAGTAGGTGGTGGGGCAGAGGATGGTCCACGGCCAGCGTCGGTGGAATAATGGTGGGGGCGAGCGGACCAACCATACTGGCGCGGCGATAGCATTCGTGTTCGCGATCCAACAGGAACAGAGTGCCATGGGTCGTGGCACCTGCCCGACAGAGCTCTTGGATGATGCAATTCCCGAGTGTCGTCAGGTCGGTCATCGTCCCCAGGTCGGCCGCAAACCGCGTGACGATATTCAACAGCTCGTTAGCGGTTGGTGCCACGATGCTGGTATTCGGTGGGCGTGATGTCATAACGAACTGGGAGCGTAGGGACGCCCTGTGACCCGCCAGCGGAAATGCGGATTGGGCATGAAACGTTTATGTGTTCAAAGTTGTACGGGTGGGAGTATACACGGCTCGGTCTCGTTCAGCCAGTGGATTGAACTTTTTCAATGACAGCGAAGAGGGCATGCCCATCGAGCGCAGGAGAGATGCGGAATGTGAGGATGCCGGCTTGCTGAAGGAATGAGGTGAGTGAGGACCGGTCGAAGGTGTGTAGCAATCCATAACGGATGGCCTCTCGGAGTCGACCCAAGTAGTGCAGGACGATCTGAGCTTGCGGGCTGAATTCATCCTGATTCGCTCTCTGAAGATGTCGGCGATAGAGCATCGAGAGGTCGGTGTCAGGGTGAAAAACCGTGAGGACCAGGCGCCCTTGTGGATGGAGTATGCGGTGCAGCTCTCGAATCGTGAGCAGTAGAGAGGGGACGAACGGAAGTGCCAGATTGCCGACGATGCGATTGAGGGAATGGTTCTTGAACGGAAGGCCCTGAGTCCAATCCGCGCGCATCCATTCGGTAGTCAGGGGTGGGTGGATGGTGAGGGTGCCTCCGAAGTCGCTGTCGAGTTCCCGATGCAAGGCACGAAGACTCTGTCGAGCCTGCGTCAGCGAGTCTTGGGCATGTTCCAGGCCGATCAACTGAACGGGCCGCTCCGGGCTCCAGCCACGCTGTCGCGAGCGGTAGGCCTGGTTGACCATCGTGGCTCGAACGAAATCGCCGTGGCCGACTCCCACCTCCACAAGCATGGAGCCCGGTTCGAGCGGGCTGAGCAGCCTGTAGAGATCGTCCAGGAGCTTCCAGTGCTCATGGAGGTTTCCGAGTTTGAGAAGCTGCAGGTGCGCGACCCGCAAGGCCTCACGTGCGATCTGCGAAAGATTGTGGCGAAGGCGGGTGCGCTCGATCTCGATACGCTGTTGACGAGCCAGCATGCGACGGGTGTGTCTGCTGAATTCAGCTGGAACGGCCGGCAGCGAAACGGTTGCGGCAATTTGTTCTAGGATCTGTTGGAAGGCTGGGGGGTGTTGTTCATTGAGCGGGAGATTCTGGCCGAGCAGCGGTGAAAGGACTGTTGCCAAACGAGTATGGGAACCCAGCGCGGTGAGAAACGCCTGTGGAAGGTCAGCTGGAGGCAATGGCCCGAGCGGGCTGCTGGGAGTCATGAGGATGGCTGAGGGGGAACGAAGGAGGCGCAGATCCGCAATCGTGGAAGCCAGATCTGTAAAATTGCCTGCGACGACATCGCCGACAAAGCGATCGATATTGACGTTGAGCCCGAGCAGATTAGCGATGCCGCGTCGGAGTCCGTATTGGTGGTCGGCCACGAGGTCATGACCATGGACAGTCATGAGCATGGCTTGAATATCGACGACAGGATTGATTAGGAGCAGCAAGTCCAGGGGGCGAGAATGCACTGCCATTTTGATCGCGACGCGTGCCGTCACGTCGCTTGCCATGACGATCAGGGGAGCGGTCGGCCACGTATGTTGCACAAACTCCACAACATTAAAAAGATCGGCTTGCATACTCCGCAAAGTTGTTTGCTGCAGCTCACCGTCGCTCAGCCCCACATGGTTGGTGTGGTCATAACGCAAAACGCGGAGCCGGTGATGCGCCAGGTAGTACGACAAGGTACTGGCATCCAAGGCGGTCTGGCCATAGCCGGGAGCGATGATGACGACCGGTGTGTTCGGTTCAAGCGATTGACGAAGATGGTCGTCTACAATCACGATCATTTGGCCGCGTAAATTCCGACACTCTCGTGGCATACTGACGACCGAAGCCTGTTGTGAGGAGGATTTGGATTCGTCCAGATAAGTTAGATGTTGTTGGACGACACGGTTCACTTCGCGTTCAGCGTAGGGTGTGAGGCCCTGAAAGCGAAGGCCGACCCAGAGGGCAGGTTCGGAGCCTGGATGACGAAATTCTCCGGGCGTTGCGAAGTCCGGAGCCGACCAGACCACCCGAGCGGTGAGTGCAGCGTCCGGCGCGCCTGGCTCATGGGTCCCGGGGTGTTTCTGGTTTTGCGTGGTAGCGAAATGCAGCGTGACAATTCCATTTAGGGGTTCAGAGCGAGCGCTGAGGTGAATACAGGCACCGTCTCGGCTGAGGTTGGTGGTTAAAGCTTCGATGTGGATATTTCTGCCGGCAGAATCTGTGAGATCGAGCCGGACTAGGAGCTGCAAGGTCACACGTACGGCCTCGCGCAGGTCGTAATCTTGCGGCTCGCCAGGTACGATGGGTTTGCTGGCAATCAGTTTATCCTGCGGCTCTGCCGCAAGCAGGACCTCAAGGCTGAAGGGTAAAGTTTGTTCCCGCGCAGCCTGGATCAGCGAAGCCAGGACGGTGCCCTCTTCCCGCTTAGGAGGCTCGAATGTCAGAATCAACTGGGTGGCCGGTGGTCTGGTTTGGATGGAGACAGAGCGCTCCTGTGCCCTACCTTGCAACTCGAGAATGCCAACCGCCGTCTTGATTACGACATAGGCGTCTTGTGGCGAGACGGTGGGGAAGTCGTCGGGGAGCGTTATACAGGCCCCTCCGAGGCTGAGGTTGGAAATGGTGCCGTCCCACGTCGTCGACCCGACGGTGATCGTGGCAGGCAGGGTACTTAGAATTCGAGGTGAGTGGCGCCGTTCCTGTAATACTCTGTCGGAATCGGCTGCCGGCACTGGTGCCGTCGCGGCGCGCTTTATGTCAGGAGCAGGTGCGGGCGGGGTAGGAGAGTCGGCCATCGGTAGCGGAAGTATCTCGAGGGGGGAACGAGAGACAACCGGCAGACGGAGGATCATACGAAAGGGCCCCTGCATCGGGGCCGACAAATCCAAGGTGCCATCCAGTCGGCGGACGAGCTCATATAACCCGAGGAGATCGAAGGACGGGGGTGAAGCAGCCGGAGATTGTGACGACCATGCCATATCGGATTCGAGCAGCTCGACTTCGATTTCCGTAGGCGGGGCGAGAGGGAAGAGGGCAGGCGCGTCTGCTGAGATAGAGGAAGTCCCCACCGCGCGCGTGCTCAGGACGAGTCGATGCGCACGGCCGATCGTCCGCAAATAGGTCTGCGCGGAGCTCAGGAAATGGTAGACAAGCTCCTTGGCTTGTTCACGGTTGCCGACGAGAGGAGGAAGGTGTGAGGAGAACTGCCGTATGATACCTGCACTATCCACGATCGCTGAGGTTGTGGACGTGAGTACGTCTTCAAGGACCTCGTTGATCGTGTGTCCATAGCCCCTGTCCCCTCTCTCTTGGAAGGCCTGTGTCAGCTGTGCTCCGAGATTCGTCG
>VBOM01000139.1 GCA_005877535.1 Nitrospirota bacterium
CCGCATCGGAGCTCTTCACTTCCTTTACTTCGATCCCACGTTCCTTCGCCACGATCGGCGCGTTCACGTAGTTCACAGGCGCTTCCATCATCGGGGTCAACAATCCTTTCAACACGGCGATCGTGAGTGGCGCGATCGACAAACTTGCAACCTCTCCGCTGTATTCGACGGTCACCCGCTCAAGCCCGCCTTCGCACAACTGCGTTTGCAACTTTCCCAGCTGTTCGGCCAACGATAGGAACGGCTTGAGCCTCGGCAACAACTCCGGAGAGACAGATGGGATATTGATCGCCCCGCGAGCAATGCCCCTGGTGAAGTAATCGACGATCTGCTCCGCGATGCCGACGGCCACATTCTCTTGCGCCTCGGTCGTCTGGGCGCCGATGTGCGGCGTACAAAT
>VBOM01000138.1 GCA_005877535.1 Nitrospirota bacterium
CGCAGGCCACCCCCATCAGGGAGATCACCAAACAGAGCACGCTAAGAGCGTCTCCAACGTGACTATTCGCCGTTCGGTTTGGAATGACTCGTGTCGTAAACACTCGCACGGTCCTCTCGGTAGACGCAGATGAGGCTGTGGTGGTTAGAAAGATTATACGAGTGGGGTGACGCAGGGTCAAACGACTTCTCTATCGTCGAGGCTTTCGAACTTCGCGAAGCGGTCATGGAAGAAGAGTTCCTTTCTCCCGATCGGCCCGTTGCGATGTTTACTCACGAGAATATCGGCAATGCCCTTCCGTTCGGAATTCTGGTCATATACGTCCTCACGGTAAATGAACATGACGACGTCGGCATCCTGCTCGATCGCGCCGCTCTCACGGAGATCCGCCAGCATGGGTATCGGAGGCTTCCGGGCTTCCACCGCACGGCTGAGCTGCGACAGCGCGACGACCGGTACGTTGAGCTCCTTGGCCAAGGCTTTCAGCGAGCGAGAAATATCGGAGATTTCCTGCTGGCGGGATTCCGAATCACTCCGCCCCTGCATCAGCTGGAGGTAGTCGACAATCAATAGATCCAGCCCCCGTTCGGCTTTCAACCGACGCGCCTTCCCTCGCATCTGCTGCACGGTAATGCCGCCGGTATCGTCGATATAGATCGGCGCTTGTTCCAGTCGTCCTGCCGCTTCCGCCAGGCGCCACCAATCCTCTTTCTGAAGCTTGCCCGTTCGGAGACCATGCGAATCGACTCGCGCCTCTGAACTCAACATACGCAATACGATCTGCGGCTTTGACATTTCCAGACTAAAAATTCCGACCACGGTACTCGCGTGGATGGCGGCATGGGCTGCCATCCCCAACGCCAAACTGGTCTTGCCCATGCTGGGCCGCCCTGCAATCACCACGAGATCGGATGGTTGGAGCCCCGCTGTGATGTCGTCGAGGTCGTAAAAGCCGGTGGGGACACCCGTGATATGTTCTTTTCGCTTTGACAGTTTGTCAACGAGGTCGAGACTTTCCTTAATAATGGAATTAATGGGGGTGAACGACCGATCCAGTTTCCCCTGGACGATGCTGAACACTGACCGTTCCGCGAAATCGAGGAGGTCGTCGACTGAAGAGGTGCCGTCGTACCCGCGGGTGAGGACTTCCGTGGAGGTATGGATCAGTTCTCGCAGCAGCGCCTTGTCGCGCACGATCTTGCAGTGGTAGCGAATATTGGCGGAGCTGGCAACGCTCTGCACAAGCTCCGCTAAATAGGCTGCTCCCCCGATGGCCTCAATTTCTCCCTGCGCCTTCAACCGTTCCGTCAACGTAATCTGATCGATCACTTCCCCGACTTCCGACAATTCGAGCATCGCACGATAGATCTTCCGATGCGATGTACGGTAGAAGTTCTCTTCGACCAGCAATTCCATCGCCTTGGCCATCGCGCTATTGTCGAGGAGGACTGCGCCGAGAACCGATTGCTCGGCCTCCAGATTCTGAGGGGGCAGTTTGGGCTGGGACAGATCGACGGCTGACATGGACTTCATAACCGTTCCTTTACCTGCCGCCGAGACCGACGAGCCGCGGCCACAAGGTCAGCAAGCCCCACCTTCTTCGAAAGATGACTCAGATTGCCGGTTCGGCAGCCATGTCTGTGAGCAGCGAGGGGCTCGACCACCAGCACGTCATCATGATCTATCCCTGGTGCACCTACCACGACCAAGGCAGCTGCCTGCTGGGCCAACCCCGCCGTCACTGCGGCAGACAAGAGCGCTGCGTCGCCCCCCTTCATCGTCTGCTGCACCACTCGGGAGCGAGTCAGGCGCAACTGCGCCGCGACAGCCGTTAACAAACGAGCGGCCCGACGTGGCGCAGCGACAAGATAGTCGACTCGCGCCGAAACCGATCCTTCCTTAGGGAACTCAACGGTGCGGAAGAGCCGCTCGACATCCAACCCGAAACCGGTTGAGGGCAGTGGCCGGCCGAATCGACCGATCAAGTGATCATACCGCCCGCCGCCGCCTAACTCCGCCCCCATCCCTTCGGCAAACACGTCGAACACGACACCATCATAATAGTCAAACCCGCGGAACTCTCCGAGATCCAGAAGCAGCGATTCCCGATGGCCTGCCTCACAAAGCAACTGATACACCTGGGCAAGCCGTTCGAGCGGAGCGACCAATGCCGGATCTCCGGCCGCAAGGACTCGGCCTCGTGCCAACACTTCCTCTTGACCGTACAGCTCAGGCGCCTCCCGAATGGCGCGCGCCGCCGTTTTGGAGATACGCTCATTGGCAAGGATCTCTTCGAGTTTCGGCAGATCTTTTCGCGCCACCGCCTGCTCAGCCAATTTCTGCCCCTGCGCCGACAACCCGGATCGCATCAGGAGCCCCTTAATAAATCCCACATGCCCAAGAGACACTTTAAAAGACCGCAGACCGATCGTGTGGAGACACTCGATCATCAAACCGATGACTTCACTGTCGCTCGTGACATCGTCCAGGCCAATGAGCTCGGCTCCGACTTGAAAAATTTCTCGACCGCGCCCAGCATGTTCCTGTTCATAGCGGAAGACGGACGTCCGATAAGAGAGACGCAACGGCAGCGTCGCGCCCGTAAGCCCCATTGCGACCGTCCTGGCGATCTGCGCCGTGGCATCCGGACGGAGAAGGAGCGTCCGCCCCGTCGTACGGTCGACGAATTGATAGCAGTGCTCGATCAATTCCGGCTCAAGCCCCGGAGCCAAGACGTCGAGATACTCGAACGTGGGAAGAATGATCTCATCGTAGCCCCACAGGTTGACTTGAGCAAGCAACTGTTCTTCAAGACAGCGGACCTGCTTCGCCGCGTGGGGAAGAATCGTCGCCATGCCCACGGGGACGAG
>VBOM01000140.1 GCA_005877535.1 Nitrospirota bacterium
ATCCGCTGCTGATGGCCGCCTCTGTCACAATCACACCCAGGGACAACCCGCTGATGATGCGATTCCGTCGAGGAAAGTGATGACTGTGGGGTGGCGCACCCATCGGCACCTCAGACAGAATCGCCCCCCGCTCCTCGATCTGTCGGCGTAACCTCTCATGTTCCGGCGGATAGGTCTGGTCGACCCCGCAGCCCAGCACCGCTATGGTACGTCCCTGCGCGCCGAGCGCGCCTCGATGGGCCGCCGCATCAATCCCCCGCGCAAGCCCACTCACTATCGTCATGCCCGCCTCCGCCAAGTCGTGGCTCAATTCTTCGGTCATGGCACGTCCAGCTGCCGTCGCACGCCGTGCACCCACGATGGCCACCGCCAGCTCATCCTGCTCAGTCAATGCGCCGGTGATATATACGAGCGGCGGGGGGTCCGCAATCATCTTCAATCGCGCAGGATAGGTGGGATCCAACGCGCTCCGGACTTCAATTCGCCCACGCTCTATCGCCTTGAGCTCCCGCTCTAGGCTCCGACATGCGGAACTATCAGGCCCCCGTCGTATCGCGTCTGCCAACTGAGGGTTGCATCCACTCTGAATCAACTCATCACGTGAGGCATGCAGGACAGCCTCGGGAGAATGCCAGGCACGAACTAACCGAAGCACCGTCACGTCTCCCGCTCCATCGACCGCCCGCAGACGGAGCCAAGACTCTAACACCGCCCGTGTCATCCGATGGCGCGAAGAAGGACCCGCGATCTCAGCGGAGGAATCCGCACCTACAGGCTGGATGAAGGGCTGCATAGGTCTTGTCGCACGAAGTCGATACCTTGGTAGACCGTTGGAGCCGTCCTCGACTCCTTAGTCCCTATTTCGCTCCGGAGCCACAATAGTTTCGTGTCTCAACACCTTGCTAAAGAACGGCCAAGTCATACTGTTCCAAATGCAAGTGTTCGTCCGGCATGACGATGATTTTCGCGGCACACTCGCGCTCCACGGCCTCAAGACCTTGTCTCTCTTCATCTTGCAACAGCCCGACGACCGAGGGGTGGGCACCGATGACGATCCGCTGCGGCTCAGGACTGCTGCCGATCCGACGGACATCGCGGAATATCTCATAGGCCACCGTGGTCGGAGATTTCGTATAGCCCCGCCCTTCGCAATAGTGACAGGGCTCGGAGAGCGAACGCAGGAGGTCCTCTCGCACCCGTTCACGAGAAATCTCGATCAGCCCCAAATCGGAGATTCTGGACACTCTGGTACGGGCCTTGTCGGTCGACATCGCATCGAGTAACGCGTGGTACACCTTGTCACGATTCTTCTCCCGCTCCATGTCGATGAAATCGACGATGATAATCCCGCCGATCCCACGTAACTTCATCTGATAGGCGACTTCTTTCGCCGCCTCCAGATTGTTGCGCAGAATGGTCTCCTCCTGATCGCGCTTCCCCACGAACCGTCCGGTGTTGACGTCGATGACAGTCATCGCTTCCGTATGATCGATCACGAGATGCCCACCGGACTTGAGCCAGACTTTGCGACTGAGGGCACGCGCCATCTCCTGTTCCACTCCCAGATGATCGAAAAGACTTTCATCTTTGTCGTACAAATGAATGCGAGACGTTTGCTCCGGCGAGAATCGCTGCACGAAGTCCCGAACCGCCTGGTACTCCTCCCGCGAGTCGATCCAGAGCCGATCAACTTTCTTCCCAAAGAGATCACGCACGACGCGGAAACTCAGACTCAAGTCGGCGTGGAGCAATGCCGGCGCCCCCTTCTGTTCACGTTTCGCCAGGATGTCCTGCCAGAGCACGTGTAAAAAATCGACGTCGGATCGCAGCTCATCTTCTTTGACCCCTTCGCTCACCGTGCGGACGATGTATCCGCAGCCTGGATGCCGCACTCGTTTCATAATGTCCTTGAGTCGAGTCCGCTCCTCGTCACGAGCGATGCGACGAGACACACCGATATGTTCCACGTTAGGCATGAATACGAGATACCGGCCTGGGAGCGATACATAAGTCGTGACCCGCGAGCCTTTCGTGCCGATAGGCCCTTTGGAAATCTGCACCATCAGCTCTTGCCCCTCACTCAGTAACTGCTCAATCGGCTTGGAGCTTTGCCGCCGGGGGCCCAGCATATCCCCATCCTTATCGGTATCTTTGTCGTCCTCATCCGCATCGACGAGCGTGTCGCCCGGCTCGGAGTCCAACGACAAATCCGACACGTGCAAAAAGGCCGCCTTCGCAAGGCCGATATCCACAAATGCCGCCTGCATGCCAGGCAACACTTTCGCCACTTTTCCTTTATAAATGTTCCCGACAAAGTCCTTGTGCTTTGCGCGATCTCCAAAGAGATCCGTGACGACTCCGCCGTCCAACACCGCGACGCGAGTTTCCTCCCGTGCGACTGTGATCGCAATTTCTACTCCCATACCGACTCCTTCCGTTCAGTAGAACCGTCGTACCGATATGCAGGACACACGCGGGGAATCCCCAGGTTCCGTCCTCCACTCGACATCTCATCGCATCGACGATTCGGACCATAAAATATAACCTCTCGCCTCAATTCCGATTCATTCGAGACCGTGCGATTACCCCCTCACTAAAAAAAACTCAATCGACGGCGTTTGACATTCAAGAGCAGGCCGAGCGACGCCATCGTCATAACCGTCGCACTCCCGCCGTAACTCATGAGCGGGAGGGGAATTCCTACGATAGGGAACATGCCCGCCGTCATGCCGATGTTGATCACGACACAAAAACACAACATGCAGATGATGCCGACAGCCAGCAGCGCCCCGAGCTGATCCTTCGCGCGCGCCACAATTTCTAACGACAGCCAGATCAACCCGACAAACAACAGCAAGAGAGCCAGCACGCCGAGAAATCCCCATTCCTCCGCAAACACCGAAAAGACAAAGTCGGTATGCCCCTCGGGCAAAAACTTCAATTGGCTTTGCGTCCCTCCGTAAAGCCCCTTCCCCGTCAGCTCTCCCGCTCCGATGGCAATCCGCGATTGGAGAGCATGGTATCCCTTGCCTCCAGGATCATAGACCGGATCGACAAACGACATAATGCGCTGCCGCTGATAATCATGCAATGACCCCCACATCATCTCCCAGGCGAAGGGGAACAGCATCAACGAAAACAGGAGGATGACCCCCAACGCCTTCGACCGCATGCCCACCATCAGCAACATCGCGGCATAGACAGCCAAGAAGCTTAATCCGCTCCCGAGATCCGGCTGCTTCAGGATCAGGAGCAGCCCTGGTAGCACCAAGAGCCCCGGGAGCACCACTCGTTGGAGCCAGCCGACCCTTGGCGCCTCTGAATAGTAGTGCGCCAAGGTCAGAATGAGGATCAGCTTTGCGAATTCCGATGGCTGGAAGGCAAATGGCCCCATCGGAATCCATCGTTGCGCTCCTCGACTGCTCTTGCCTTCAAACAGCACAACGGCAAGTAAGATCAAGACAATCACGTAGGCAGGATACGCTAACCGCGCGATCCGATGATAGTCCGAGAGCCACATGACGAGAAACGCGACCGTGCCGAGTGCAATCCACAGGATCTGTTTGGCATAAAACGGGAACGCGACCCCTTGGTCATGCGTCACACTATAAATCGACAGGACGCCAACCCCCAGGATGACAAAGATCAGTCCGATAAAACGGAGATCGAAACTGTCGAAGCCACGGCTATTAATCACCCGGTCGATCATCTCGTTCCCGTCCTCTCACATCCCCTTCCCGCGCAACGGCACGATCCGTCACACCGGAAGAAGCGGGGAGATCCAATTTCACATAGGTCTCGATCAGCTCTTTAGCGAGGGGCGCCGAGGCAGAACCCCCGTGGCCCATATGTTCACCCAGTACCGCAACGGCGATGGTGGGCGCTTCAACCGGAGCAAAGGCGACAAACCAGGCATGATCGCGGAACTTCTTCGGAATATCTTTCTCTGGACCGGTGCGCAAGGCCAGCGTCTGGGCCGTACCGGTCTTCCCGGCGATCGTCACCAGCGCTGACTGCGCCCGCGTACCCGTCCCCTCTTTGACCACCCCGGCCAGCGCCTCTTTAATCAGCGGTAGGATCCCAGGCCTCAGTTTCAACGTGCGCTTGGGGACAGCAGTCCTTTGCTGTAGTTCCCCGGTCGCTCGATCCATCACTGCCCGAACCAATCGCGGGCGAAATGTGACGCCGTCGTTTGCGACGGTGCCGATCAAGCTCGCCATCTGAAGCGGGGTCACATTCACATAGCCCTGTCCGATTGATGCCGAGATCGTTTCCCCTGGCAGCCACCCCTCATTCTTAGCCTTCCGTTTCCAGGCCTCGGAAGGCACGATCCCAACCCGTTCAGACGGCAGCTCAATTTCCGTCTCCTCTCCCAACCCAAAC
>VBOM01000141.1 GCA_005877535.1 Nitrospirota bacterium
GCACTACGGGGAGACGGACAATGAATCTCTTCGACCGTCCAGGTAACCGATGACGAACGTGATTGAGCAGCTCGGTGCGTGGGCCGTCATTTGTGTACGGGAGATGGGCCGGATGCTGTTGTTCATGCTGTCGGCGTTTGCCTGGCTGGCGCGGCCTCCATTTCGATTCTATCAAATCATGAAACAACTCCACTTTGTCGGGTATCGATCTACGTTTGTCGTCGTGCTTACCGCTGGGTTTACGGGGATGGTGCTGGCGCTTCAAGGCTATTACAGTTTGCGGAAGTTTGGTTCCGAGGGGTTACTGGGCTCTGCGGTGGCGTTGAGCATGATTCGAGAACTGGGACCGGTGTTGGCTGCATTGATGGTGACCGCGCGGGCCGGATCAGCCATGACAGCCGAGATCGGCATCATGAGGATTACGGAACAGATCGATGCGCTCGATACCATGGCGATCAATCCGCTGCAATATTTGGTCGCGCCAAAATTGGTGGCCGGCGTGCTCGGTGTGCCGTTGCTCGTGGCCATATTCGATGTGGTCGGTATCTATGGCGGCTCCCTCGTCGGAGTGGACTTGTTGGGAGTGAGCGAAGGGGCCTATTGGAACTCGATCGCATCGGCCGTGGAATGGAAAGACGTCTACGGCGGCATCCTCAAGTCGATAAGCTTTGGGCTGATCGTCAGTTGGGTCTGCTGCTATAAAGGGTTCTACACAAGGCAGAGCGCCGAGGGACTAGGGAGCGCGACGACGGAGGCGGTGGTTATGTCGTCGGTGCTCATCCTTGTAGGGGACTATTTCCTGACGTCGGTGCTCCTGTAGAACCGTGAGGGGTGAGGGGTGAGGGGTGAGACGAGGTCAAATGAGCAAAGTCCTATATGCCCTACGCATGGCGCCGTACGCCTCGCGGAGTACACATGATCAAGCTGATCGGCGTCGAAAAGAAGCTGGGTGGGCAGCCGGTGCTGCAAGGCGTTGATCTCTCGATTCCTGTCGGCAAACTCACGACGATTATCGGTCGCAGCGGAGAAGGAAAGAGCGTGCTTCTCAAGCACATGATCGGGCTTATGCAGCCGGATCGTGGTGAGGTGTGGGTCGGTGACGTGGAGATATCTCGGCTCTCGGGCACGCCCTTGAACGACGTGCGGAAACAGTTCGCGATGCTCTTTCAAGGTGCAGCGCTGTTCGACTCGCTCTCGGTCTTTGAGAACGTGGCGTTCCCATTGCGGGAGAAGTTACGCATGAAGGGCCCGGAGGTGGTGCGACGGGTTGAGGAAAAGCTGGAGGAGGTTGGGTTGTCGGGGATGGGGCACAAGTTTCCCGCCGAGTTGAGCGGTGGCATGCGAAAGCGGGCTGGATTGGCACGCGCATTGGTCATGGAACCTGAGATTATCCTGTTTGATGAGCCGACGACAGGGTTGGACCCTTTGATGGCGAAATCGATTCACGATTTGATCGTCACGATGCATCGCCGGTTCGGCTTTACAGCGGTCATGGTCAGCCATGAAATTCCGGAGATCTTCGCAATCTCCGATTGGGTGGCGATGCTTCGGAAAGGCAAGATTGAGTTGATGGCCACGGCTGCTGAGTTCCAGCGGACCACCGATCCGGAGATTCATGAATTCATTTCAGTGGGTGGGACTGTGGCGCTGCCGGGATCGCTCGTCGGGTGAGGGAGGAGTACGAGGATGGAAAAAGCCAAGCTGGAGATGGTGGTCGGCGTGTTCGTGTTCGTCGGTCTATTGTGTCTCGCCTATCTGTCGATCAAGCTCGGGAAACTGGAGATGATCGGCGGCGATGTCTACGAAGTCGAGGCACAGTTCAACAGCGCCTCCGGGCTCAAACCGGGTTCGACGATCGAAATCGCCGGCGTCGAAGTCGGCAGGGTTCGAGGAATTACGCTCATCGAGGACCGTGCGAAGGTGAAACTGGCGGTCAACAACACCGTCAAGCTCTATACGGACACCTTTGCGTCCATCAAGACGCGAGGCATCATTGGAGAAAAATTCCTGGCCCTGTCTCCGGGAGGAGGGGGCGCTCTGCTTAAGCCTGGGGATACGATACGCGATACCGAATCGGGCCTCGATCTTGAGGAGTTGGTGAGTCAGTATGTGCATGGCAATGTCAAATGAGCGAGACTGGCGGGATGGGCGGGACAAGCGAGACGCGAGGGTTTGAGGTCCGAAGTTCGAGGTTCTCGGAACCTCGAACCCCGAATCGCGCGTTTCTCGCCTGTCACGCGCTTCACGCGCCACGGTTTGATACAGGAGGAAGATACATGGAGATCCAGGGATCTGCCGTGACACAAGCGCAGAGGTGGAGTTGGGGCGGGGTCGCGACCGGGATGGCCTGTCTGCTGTTGTTGCTTGGCTGGGTTGCAGTCCAACCGGCAGCGGCGGGTGGCGCGACTGATGCCATCAAGGGTACTATCGACGAGGCGCTCACAATCATCCGTAACAAGGAACTCAAACACCCTGGGAGAACTGAAGAACGCCGGCAGCGCTTGGAACAGGTAGTCGGAGATCGGTTCGACTATCAGGAAATGTCGAGACGGGCACTCGGAGCTCCTTGGAATACGCTCTCCGACAAAGACAAACAAGAATTTGTTGCGTTGTTCAGGACGCTCTTGACCAATTCCTACGCCGATAAGATCGAATCCTATTCCGGAGAAGGTGTCCAGTATCTCAATGAACGGACTGAGAAAGACTATGCCGAAGTCAGGACAAAGGTATTGACCGGTAAGACCGAAATTCCGCTCGACTACCGCTTGGTCAATAAGGGGACTGATTGGCGGGTGTATGACGTGGTGGTGGACGGTGTCAGTTTAGTGAATAATTACCGGGGGCAGTTCTCAAAGATCATCCGTTCTTCAACCTACGCCGACTTGGTAGATCAGCTTCGCAAGAAATCCGATAAGATCAAAGCTCCGTAGAACTCTCCAGGAATTCCATGATACACCTGCGCGGCCTCGTCGCCGTTGTCATCGTATTCCTTACGGCGAACGCCGCCACGCTGCCGGACTGTGCACAGGCTGATGTCCAATATTTCCCGATTCCGGCAGTGTCCACCAGCAAGAATGATGGGAACGATACCGGGTTGATCTTCCCGATTCTGATCACGGATCCTGACGGGGAGTTGAAGTATCTTGTCGCCCCGATGTTCGTTCAAAATTCGATCGTTGGATCGCGAGGTTCGTTCAATCTGTTTCGATACGAGCCGGGCGGGCGTGAAATTCGGTTTATCGGATCCTATACGGAACAGATCGAGCGCAGAGTGGTATTCACTTATGCCGATCCGGCCTTCAGTCAGGGGCGCTACTCGTTGAACTTCGGTGCCTCGTTTTTCAAAAACGCCACCTCTCGGTTTTTCGGCCTAGGGGAAGCGACATCAGAGTCAGCGCAAACGAATTACACGGCGCGTGAAGCGCGGGCAAACTGGCGATTCGGCGTCTACGCCAACGAAGTCACCCAGATCTCCCTTGGCCAGCGATTTCGGCAAGTGAGTCTGCAG
>VBOM01000142.1 GCA_005877535.1 Nitrospirota bacterium
GAACTAGGCTTACTCTACGAAGCCCAAGAACAGTGGAGTCAGGCTGCCGCAATGTACGAATCGATCCCGACCTTCCACGACGTACCGCAACGACTCGAATCAACTCGCGCACGCAGAGCCCCAGCTGAGCCCACCTCCGCGTTTCGCTACGGAAACTAGAGCAGGATGCTAAAAAAGTCCGCCAGCGGCGTTCTCGCCTCGAAAGCATCCTCGACGTAGCCCAGAGGCTACGCCTCCGGACCTTTCCTCGGCTGCGGCCTTGCTGGACGAACTTTTTGAGCACCCTGCCGGGTATTCTCCCATTGCACTAGACGCAGAGACCATTCCACCTCCACTGTGGCACAATCGTTTTCAACAGCCTGCTAGTGAACCTGGTTTGGGGCCGGACGTCCGTTTAACACGGCGTGAATATTCTCCAAACAGACCAGTCCCATCTGAACCCTCGCGTGCGCTGTGGCAGAGCCCAAATGGGGGAGCAGCACCACCTGATTCAGCTGAGCCAAGGTTGGATGGAGGGCTGGTTCCTGTTCATAGACGTCGAGCCCTGCGCCGGCGATGATTCCTGTTTTGAGGGCATCGGCCAACGCTCCTTCATCGACAATTGGACCACGAGCGGTATTGATGAGGAAGGCGGTGGGGCGCATCCAGGCCAATTCGCGCGCCCCGATCAGATGATGGGTGCTTGTCGTGAGAGGTACATGGATCGTTATGACATCGGCTTCTCCGAGCAGGGCTTGCAACGATCGGTATTCCCACTCACGGGGGAGTGATGAGGTGGCCATGAATAGGCGTGTGTGATAGCGCACCGGCATGCGAAACCCGACCGCGCGGTGGCCCACCGCTTGCCCGATCCGCCCCATGCCGATAATCCCCAGTGTCTTGCCCGAGACGTCCGCCCCCAAGAGTTGCGTGGGACTCCACCCTGTCCAACGACCGGATCGAACGAGGGTGTCGCCTTCGACCACGCGGCGTGCCGTTGACAGGAGTAAGGCCCAGGTCAGATCCGCAGTGGCATCCGTCAAGACGTCTGGAGTATTGGTGACGATCAGACCACGCTGTCGCGCGGCAGCAAGATCGATGTTGTTGTACCCGGCTGCATAGTTCGCCAGAACTTTCAGCCGAGTGGCTACGCGTATTGTTTCTGCTTCAATGGGATCTCCCAGAGTAACGATTGCGGCATCGGCCTGACAGAGTCCTTCACGAAGCGCCGAGGGAGCGGGCGACACATCGTGAGGATCATGCACCAGCTGGAACCGATCCCGCACGATGGCCATGACAGGATCGGGGAGAAGACGTGAAAGGTAGAGGGTGAGGCGTAAGTCGGTCATAGGCGCGTGCTCCTATCCATGAATGGCATCTTAGCAGGATGCTGAAAAAGTCCGCCAGCGCCACGCACCGTGGCGCGTGACACGCGAGACGTGCGAGAAAGGCGAGGTCCGAAGGCTGAAGGTCGGGGATCGATGTTCCAAACACTTCAGCCTTCAGTCTTCAGCCTTGAGAACATCTCGCCTGTCTCGCATGTCCCGCCTGTCGTGCGCTGTGCCATAAGTAGACTTGTGCTGGCCTCAAGAGTCTGTCTAGAATGAATGATCCATCAACTATGACCGCACCAACTCTCATTCTGCCTGAACGTTCCCACGCAATTGCCTCCGACCTCCGAGCCGCACTAGGCGCCGATAAAGTAAAGGACGACTACTCGACGCTCACCGCATATGCGGTGGATGCGAGCATCTATCGGTTGAAGCCTCAGGCGGTCGTGCTCGTGGAGTCCGAAGAGGACATCGCCGCCACGGTGCGCTACGCGGTACAGCGAGGCATCCCGTTGACGCCGCGAGCCGCCGGGACGAATCTGACCGGCTCGGCGATCGGGTCGGGGATTATTCTGGACGTCTCACGATTGAATCGGGTGATAGAGCTGAATCGAGATGAGCGATGGGCTCGTGTGCAACCTGGTATCGTTCTGGCCGAACTCAACAAGGAACTGTCGCGCGACGGTCTGCTATTCGGTCCCGATCCCTCGAGCGGTGACATGTGCAAGCTCGGAGGGATGTTGGCGAACAACTCATCCGGTCCGCACACGCTGCGGTACGGCGCCGTCAAAGATAATGTGGCGGCGCTCCGTGTCTGCCTGCAATCCGGCGAGTGGCTGGATGCCAAGGCCTATGGGTTCGGCGATCCAAACTGCGCCGACCTGCTGAAGGCGCACAGGCCGCTTCAGGATCTACAGTTGTTACTACAGGAAAATGCCACGCTGATTTCGCAGAAACGTCCGACGGTCAGCAAGAACAGTTGTGGCTACAATCTCTTCGGCCTTGCCGATGGGTTGGCACGGGGCTGCTTCGACCTTCCAAAACTATTCGTCGGCAGCGAAGGCACACTCGGTCTGTTCAGCGAGGCTACGATTAGACTGGTCGAGAAACCTCGCGCAACCCTCACAGCGCTCATCCATTTTCATCGCTTGGAAGATGTAGGTGATGCTGTGCCGAAGCTGCTAGAGTTGAGTCCGAGCGCGTTGGAGGTGATGGATGCTAACACCCTCAATTTGATCGGGCGGGCGAAACACGGCATCCCGGGAGACGCGGCTGCTACCCTCTTGGTGGAGTTGGATGCTGATGGCGCAGGGAGCGATCTTCGCGCACAGGCTGAGCGGATGACCGAGGTGTGTCGCCGCTATCGCCTCACGTCCGATCCCGTGATCGCTTTCGATCCTGAGCAACGGGAGCAATTGTGGAAGGCCCGCAGGGCCCTCTATCCCACCCTCTATCGATTCGACCCCCGGAAAAAACCCATCAATTTTGTCGACGACGTGGTTGTGCCGGCTGAACGGATCGGCGAACTCATCCGTTATCTTGAAGAATTCTTCGCCGGCCAGCACGTGCCGGTTGCGATTTTCGGCCATATCGGGAATGGGAACGCCCACATCATTCCCTTACTCGACGTGAACGACCAAAATGATTTCCAAAAGATGGTGCAGGGCTATCACGAGATTCATCAAACGGTCCTGGGCCGTTTCGGTGGCTCGATCTGTGGCGAGCACGGGGACGGACGGGTGCGCGCCGAATACGTGCGGACGATGTTCGGTCCGGAGCTGTACGATCTGTTTGTACGGGTGAAGCAGAGCTTCGATCCCTCCGGGGTGCTCAACCCCGGTATCAAGATCAGCGATCGGCCCTTCACGGACCATATCGACTATGTGCGACTGTCCAAACCCTGTGCGACCTGTGCCAAGTGTAACGCCGTCTGCCCGGTCTATGATGTGTTTCAGTCGGAAGACATGAGTTCGCGGGGGTGGTTCGAAATCGTCACAGATCAGAAGTATAGCTATCTCAATTCGAAGCGAGTGGTGGAGGCCTGTCTCAACTGTAAGTCCTGTCGTACGGCCTGTCCAGCCGGAGTCGATGTATCGCAGCTCATTCTGGACCGACGCGCCGAGCATCCGAATAAGATGGCCGGTATCATATTTCGTTTCCATGCACAAACGGGGCAGTTCGAACGATTCTTAAAGTTTCTCGCGAGGTATCAGCCGATATGGGATCGGCCTCTGGTGCGGCGTCTGCTCGATCATCTGACGAAGCCGTTTATGCGCGGTCTAGCCGATACGGCAAGATTTCCCCCTCAGCTTGTGATGCCTCGACTGGCCCGGCGACATCTCCGCGACCGCTATCCAGAGCTGATTCCCCAGGTCTGGCAATCGACTCGCTCTCCAGTGGCCTATTTCCATGGCTGCGCTGCCAACTATTTTGATGATGGGGTGGGGGATGCCGTGATTTCCGTGCTACGAAAACATGGGGTCGTCCCGGAACTGCCGTCACAACGCTGTTCAGGGACTCCGATCGAAACATACGGGCATCGCGCGTTGGCCAAAGAAGGGGCACGGGTTAATCTCGAGTCCATGGCAGGGTACGACAAGGTGGTGACCGGCTGTGCCTCTTGCACCCTCATGCTGAAGGACTACCCCACATTG
>VBOM01000143.1 GCA_005877535.1 Nitrospirota bacterium
CTTCACTGCGCGCATCGGACGAGCATCTTCCATCTAAATGATCCTTCCAAGCTTGATCGTTCTCTCCCAGGGATGGGGGCTGATTGATCTTCCACTGCGCGCAGCTTTCTCACCCTCCCAACCCACTGGCACGCCGAGACGTGCCATTAGCCCGAGCGAGGGCCTTCCGCGACCGCGCGTTGCGCGCGCACAGAAGATCATCAGGCTCCATCCCCTCCTCTGTTCTGCGAGCAATAAGGACACCTGGCCGCTCCCCCTCTGTCCTTCCAGGCTCGCATCGAGCGAACCTCATCCTTCCCAAGCTTGCTTGCGTTCTCTTCATGGGAGGGCGGCCTGTTTGGGCTCCCACTGCGCGCGTCCAACGAGGGCCTTCTGAGGCCGCGCGTTGCGCGAGCAAAGGAGGCCAACAGGCCACCCTCCCATTCTTCCCTTGACAGAGGCACCCCCCTCCTGGCTATGATTCTGTCCACTTGATTCGACCTTGACGTTGAGAAGGTATTATTTCCGGCCACCATTATTCATAAGGAGTAGGCCTATGAAGCTCGTAACCGGTACTGTTGCAACCGTCTCCGGTGTCCTATTTGCGCTGTCGATGGCATCCGCGAATCCATCGCTCCTCCCCAAGCATGAAGGCTACCCGATGAAGAACAGCGGAAGCCCTGTGACAGGCCAGCCAACCGCCAACGATCCTGGTCAGTCGGATGCACATGGTGAGAGTACGCTGATGAAGTCAGCCGACTCGATTAAGCACGCCCAGCAAAACCTTATGAAGACGGACAATGCGCGGATTACGACAGTCCAGGGAGCGAATCAGCTCCCGACCGTGCAGGGGCCACAGATCAAGATCGCCCCTCCGGTGACCTCCGCCACGAAGATCGCAGGCGATCGGAAGATCGAGTAGTCGAGCCGTTCAGCGGGATACACAGGGGGGTGCCGGACCTATCCGGCGCCCCCCTGTGCTTTTGTGCGTCCGGTTCGAGTCGGAGATGTGACCCTACGCAGGCGGAATCGCCAGGGTTTCTTGGCCCACTCACCCGCATAGTCGACACCGACTCGGGGGTGAGCCCCCACAGCTCCTCTTTCCACCAATGCCCCTCGGTCCTCGAACCAGAGGGATTCGCCCGTCGTGAGATCCGCACGGTTAAGACGGCGATCAATCTGCAGCGCGCGACAGAGCCGCCCCGGTCCATCGATCAACTCCCCATCAATTTCAATCGCCCTGATCAATACGGCTGAGGGAAATTCCTCCCGCTCCGTCACCACATTCAGACAATGATACATTCCGTAGATGAGGTAGACGTAGGCGACCCCGCCATGGCCAAACATGACATCCGTCCGCCGCGTTCTCCCTTTCGACGCATGGCATGCCTTATCCTCTGGACCGACATACGCTTCGACCTCAATGATCTTGCCAGCAAGGGTACGACCATTGAGCACCCGAACGAGATACTTACCGATGAGCGATCTCGCAACCGTGACCGTTGGGCGATTGAAATAGATACGTGGCAAGACTCTTTGCGTTGGCTTCATATGGCTTCACTATAGACCGCTCAAAACGATCTTCCAACAAGGCCGCAGACGCCCCGAAACCCGGAAGTGTACCCTCTGGGGCGCACGGTGCGACGAATAAGGAGCACCAAGTCTGTGCGCGCCGCCGAGTGGTGAGGCGGCCGGGTCCCCGTTGAGGATGTTGGCGAGCCGAGAACGAAGCTGGTGACCATTTTCAGCAGCCGTTAGAAGTACCACGCAACGCCGCCCATGAAGCTACGTGGGTTGCCCGGCACGAAGTGAATGTCGGTGACCCCAGCCGCCTCGGTCCTCAGTCTCGATTCGAACGCGAATATAGCCTGTTCCCATTCGGTATTGAATAGGTTCTGAACAAAAAGAAATGCTTCCATCCGCCCATGCGGCAACGTGATCGGCAACCGATAGCGTTCCGACAAATCGAAGGTGATCCACGAGGGCGACGTCAGGCTCCGATCTTCAATGAGCGGCCTGACTCCGAGATAGGTTGCCTGGAGCTGGGATGTCAGCCCTTCCGGCCATTTAAGGATCACTGCCCCGTACGCGGTGTATTTTGGCGCCAATGGAATCGCCTCGTCGTTGCGAAATTCAGCGTGCGTCCAGGTGAAGCTGCCGTTCACATACAGCGGGCCCCAGACTTGACCACGCGCTGCCACCTCCACACCCTCGCGTCTGCTCGGTCCGCGAATTTCCGTCGTCCCTTCGTCCCCCACGAACACCAGTTCCGACTGGAGATCCAATCGCCAGGCCGTTGCGATAAATTCGACGCCCTCTGGCCCCCAGGGCTTCGACCGCACACCGACTTCATAACTCTTCGCGCGGGCGATCGGAGAGGAAGCCTGTGCCACAACCGAGCGGGCATCATTGCTGTGATAGCCTTCGCCATAGTTCGCAAAGAATTCAGTGCTAGCCCAGGGGCCCAGGATGAGGTTCATCTTCGGTAATACGACGCCGGATTGCTTCCGTCCCGCCGGTTGCTCAGCACAGGCGGGGCAGCGATTACGCACATCGAAGGTGAACGTCTCAGCGCGCAGTCCGCCCGCGAGCCTCATCCATGACGTCGGCTGCACCTCCGCTTTGATGAACGGCGCATAAGACGCCTCAAGAATATCACTGTCAGTGGTGGTCCCGGTCGGCATTCTCGTCGTTTGGGTCCCGAGTCTTGCGTGGATGTTGTCGACTCTGGTTTGAAACCCGATCGTCCCGATGCTCGGCACGCCCAGCACTTCACCCTGCTGTTTGTATCCGATATCGCCGCCATACACGACGCGGCGATCGGATTGTTGAATGCCGTCGCCATTGGCAGGATCGTTGAGAAAGAACGTAAAATTCGTGAACAGGTCAAGCCAGTAATACTGCCCATAGGCGTTGGCAAAAAACAGACCGCCCGATGTCGTATCGTAGTGGTAGTTCAACCGGGCAGTGCTGCGGAGCGTATTGCCGCCTTGTGAAGGATCGATCGCGCCGAACCGATCGAGCGTGCCATCATTGACGGCGCGCAGTGGAATCTCTCCGGAGGCATTCCACTTAGACTTCTGGAATGTGCCGGTTAGACTTATTTCGTCCCGGCCAGTCAGATTGGTCGTCATTTTTCCGAACAGGTTGGCCCGAAAGTACCGATTGTCATTTTGGAATGGGCCATTGGTGTAATACCCCTCTGCGGCGAACAAGGTACGGACCTTGTCCTTGGTCGGCGAGAACATGAGCATATATCGCTGCGTATCAAACTGCCCCCCCGCCGCCTGGACGATCCCCTCTTGAACCACCTGCCGCGTCTTGAAATTCACGGCTCCCGCCGTGGCGAAGTCGCCGAATTCTGGAAGATAGGCCCCTTTGTAGACATCGAGTCCTTCTATCGTTTCCGGAATAATAAAATTCAAGTCGGTGTATCCTTGTCCATGGGCATGGGTACGCAGATTGATCGGCATCCCGTCGGCGAAGAACCCGACATCGGTACCGTGGTCGGCATCGAATCCACGCAGAAAATATTGATCGGCCTTGCCTGCGCCACCCGAGTGCTCGACTGCAATGAATCCAGGAATCAGACGCAGTACCTGCGCCGGGCGGCCCTGTGGTTGGAGAAGAATTTCTTTGTCCGGGATGAACTGTTGAGATGAGGCCGCGACCTGACGCGCGCCAATGATGGACACCTCCGGCACATCAACAATTTCGGCGCCCGGATCGTGGGCAAGGGCAGCGGAGACAACGAGCAGGAGCGCGGTGAGATGGAAGAAGAGGCTAAGGACACTCACGAGGACGCTCAGCTTAAACCTTTTCCCGTGGTGGTGGTGGCCAGCTTCCCGTGCTTGACACCCTTGGTCCCGATGAGGGTGTCGGCAATTTTCTTGATGGCAGAGCCTTTGCCCTTCACGACCAACACTTCTAAGCAATGATCGTGGTCGAGGTGCACGTGCATCCCGGACAAAATGAGAGGCTGATAGCGGTGCTGAATGTCGGTGAGCTTTCTGGTCAGGTCGCGCA
>VBOM01000144.1 GCA_005877535.1 Nitrospirota bacterium
TCATCTCGGTTTCTGTTGCCGCACCAACGCGGATTACCGCCACGCCACCGACAAGTTTTGCGAGACGTTCCTGCAGCTTTTGCCGATCATAATCGGAGGTCGTTTCCTCGATTTGCGTCCGGATCTGTTTGACGCGCGCCTGGATTTTGTCCTGGTTTCCGAATCCCTCGAGGATGGTCGTATTGTCTTTGTTGACCGTCACACGCTTGGCTCGCCCCAAATCGCCGAGCTTGACCTTTTCTAGCTTCACTCCGAGATCTTCCGAAATCACCCGGCCACCCGTCAGAACAGCGATGTCCTCCAACATAGCTTTGCGACGGTCCCCAAAACCTGGCGCCTTGACAGCGGCGACACTGAGGGCACTGCGTAACTTATTGACGACCAGGGTTGCTAGTGCCTCCCCCTCGACGTCTTCTGCTACAATCAGCAACGGCTTACTTCCCTTGGCGACATCTTCGAGGAGCGGGACGAGGTCCTTCATAGAACTGATCTTCTTCTCGTAGAGCAAGATGCAGGGATTCTCGAGCACAACCTCCATCCGTTCGCCATTGGTGACGAAGTACGGCGAGATATATCCTCGGTCGAACTGCATGCCTTGTACCACATCCAGGGAAGTGGACAAGCTCTTTCCTTCCTCAACCGTGATCACACCATCTTTTCCGACCTTCTCCAGGGCCTCTGCGATCAATTCTCCGATGGTCCTATCGAGGTTCGCCGAGATCGTGCCGACCTGAGCGATGTCTTTCTTGTCCTGACAGGGCCTACTGAGCTTCCTCAGTTCGTCAACCACCACTTCTGCGGCCTGATCAATGCCCTGTTTCAACTCCATAGCGGATGCCCCGGCCACCAGATTCTTAACTCCTTCGCGGACAATCGCTTCGGCTAACACGGTTGCGGTTGTAGTGCCGTCGCCAGCGGCATCGCTGGTTTTGCTTGCAACCTCTCGAAGAAGCTCCGCTCCCATATTTTCATATGGGTCCGGAAGCTCGACTTCCTTCGCAACGGTAACCCCGTCCTTGGTAATCGTCGGTGGACCCCACTTCTTATCAAGAACGGCGTTTCTTCCTCTTGGCCCCAAGGTCGCCTTGACGGCGGACGACAATTGGCTGACGCCGCGCAGGACGGCGGCGCGGGCCGAGGTTCCGTACAGCAGTGTCTTCGCAGCCATATTCATTCCTCCACGGTTTTATGCACCTCATGATTCGAAACTCCCTAGAATGTTCTCTTCCTTGATGATCCAATGAGTAATCCTGGTCATCTGTTTTGAACTTACTGCCTCGATATGTGTCAAACATGATCTGATCACCGGCCTTCACATTCCTGACCAACTGATATAACGATTTGCTGTTGAGGCCTTTCTTTGACGACAAGTCGTGTTGAGATCGCCGTGGCCTTAATCATGGATCATGGTTGACTTCCGTACCATTGTGTTTCGAAAATCATTGAACGGCCTGGGCTGGAACCATGCCAAGCTCCTGAGCCAACCGTTTGCTGATGCTGTTCCTGTATATCTCTGCTGAATCCATGGTGGTGCAACTCGGAAAATCCCTACTAGATGAGCGAGCCTGACAATCCAGCGAACTCAAGCTCGCATCAATGACTGAGCTGAGATCCATCATCATGTTCACCCCCTTCCTCTTCGTGAGAGCAGGACGGATCTGTTGAATCGTGTGGTCTGGTCGGTGACCGTCACCTCGCGCGATCTTCAGGCCGACACGTTCGGCAGCAGTTGTCGGATCAACGTGAAGACCGGCTCGATCTTGTCCGCATCAAAGTGGCCTCGCATGACAGCCCGCTGCAGCAACGTGAGCGCCTGTTGGGCATAATCCTTCATCGCGGCATCATTGGACGTTTCCGCAGCTTTCCAGGCCTGTTCGAGCAAGTACGTAATGTCATAGACGTCGCGCTCGATGGAGTCCTGCCGGTTATGCCATTTCGGACTGTTTGCGGCTGCTTGTTTCAGGACCTTCTCAGCCTGACCGATCATGTCATAGCCCAGAGCGTACGACTCGCCGGCAGCCGGGACCGATCCTGCCAGCAGCCACATCATTACTACCACCCCTGTGAGAACACGACTTATGCCCCACGATAAGAGCGACATTGTCTCGCCTCATGCCTGAGGACTCGCCGGGGTCCCTCGGTTCCTGAACGCCGGCGGGTCTGTGATGACGGCGCTTACTGGCACTCGATCATGATGTGACGCGGTTTTGCCTCTTCCCGTTTCGGGAACGTGATCGTCAGTAGCCCCTGTTTGTACGAGGCCGTCGATTTCTCATGGTCTACGTAGTCCGGAAGCCGGAATGAGCACGCGAACGTTCCCTGTTCGATGTTCCGCTCATACCAGGTCCTACCCTCTGGGACGGCAGGCTTCTGTTCGCATTTCACGCGGAGCATGTTGTGTTCCACCTGTACGTCGATCTGATTGGCATCCAATCCCGGGAGCGCCATCTGAACCGTGAAATCCTGTTCGTCCTCGAACACGTCGCAGGTCGGACACCACGACCGCGACCACTCATTCACGGACTCGATTGCGTCATCGAGCAGACCATCGATTTGCAAATCGACAGACCCATTGCGAAATACCACCGGGAGTTGATTCAGGACCACCATAAGCAATACCCCTCCTTTCACCACATTAGGTGACGTGATTGTAATGTTGTAGAAGAGCTGGAGCTGACAGAAGGGGTGAGAGGGCCGAGTAGACTATCCTGGACATGGCCGCTATTCCAGACAGTTGGCCCTCCACCAAGTCCATCCAGTCCAGCCAGTCTATGTAGACCTGGAGGTAATTCAGAATTTTTTGAAGTCAAGAGGGAGGCCTACACAAAGCAACGGCCCGTCTCTGCTGGAAGGACGGGCAGTTGTCGTTAGTATCACGATGCGCAGCGGAGTGAGTAGCTGTTGCTTCACTTTGATTTCAACGTCTTTGGGCTTGGCTTTTTCTGATTTCGGCATGTGGAGATGGAACAGGCCGTACTTGGACTCGGCCTTCACCTTGATGTCATCCACCAGATCGGGAAGCGAGAAGTTTGGACGAACCGCTCGTACGACCGCTCTATTCGATGGATCTTGCGACCTTTCTCATCCTGCTCCTCCTTCCGTTCACCTTGCATCGTGAGGAGACCATTGTCCAACCTGACCTTCCCATCTTCCTACTTCACTTCAGGCAGTTCTGTCTCTATGTGAAACCCCTCATCGGTTTCACTGATGTTCATAGACGGGGGCCAATCTGCCACGGTCATTATTTCCTTGCTATTTGATGCATAAGTATCCGGACGAGCTAGGAAACGGTCGAGTCGGTCTGAAAGCTCTTCTAGCTCACGCAATGGATTCCAACGTACGAGATTCATAGAGAGTCCCCTTTTGGGACATTGACATTGTAGGTTTATCACAGATGCCGCTGCCCACGAACCTTACTGACCCGTCGGATCGGATCAACGATCCACGCGATCATAGCCTGGCTAGGGAGAAGCGTTCATTCTGTTCGGGAGACATTATTTTGTATTTGGTTATGGTCAAGATTCTCGGAACTAGGGATGGTTTACCAAGGGGTACGGAGAGGGTCTTGACTTTTATTCGGGATGAATTATTGGCATTTCTATTAGGGGGAGTTACAGGGATCGTACTGACCGGTGAGATCGTATGATCACTTCGCAATCAGTTTCAAACTATCGCCAATAACCAAGGAGGGACGTATGAGAATTACAGCTGTTTTGTGCGCGCTGTCCCTGCTGTTTGGCGAGGTGGCGCTCAAGCCAACATCAGTTTACGCGTCCGGATAGCTCACAGGAGCTGATGCCTATGCGGTGACCTGGGTTAAAGATATTGAGCAGGAACTCCTCAAAAAGGATTACTCGACTGTTTATGCCAATGATCTACGGACTCCCCAGGCTGTCGTGCTTCCAAAGTTGAATGAGGCGGCTAAAGCTTAAGAAGCCAAAGATAGCACGTTGGCACAACAGCTGGTGCATGAGGCGCTGGGTGTGTTCGAAGAGTGGGTGCGCAAGCACTATTATTCACAGTCAGATATCGAACCGATCACAACCTTCATCAGGCAGCACGTGCTCATCAAGACCAGTTTATAGGAAGGAGGGAGCCATGACATGAGGACATCCGGGGCCTCTTTGAAAGACTCGGGAAGGAGGATCGTTCATGAAATGCGGACGCTGTGGAGGGTTCATGCTCGGCGTATCGTTCTCCGGCGGCGAGACAGCAACCGGAGCGTGGGAATATGCCGGGTGGAAATGCCTGAACTGCGGATATGTCACGGATTCAGTGATTCTAAAGAACAGGATCGCTCAATCTCAGCGTACGAATCGGCCAAACTCTACCGTGAGGCGATGGAGTCGAACCGTCGCTAAGATCGCGGGGTAGGAACCCAGCAGACCATGGGTCACGGCGGACCATGTACCCGGTAATTCGTGGGGGTCGTGGAGGTTTTGTCATGCACCGATTCGTTACATCAATCCAAT
>VBOM01000145.1 GCA_005877535.1 Nitrospirota bacterium
AAACTGGCCAAGGTGGAATTGATCCGTCCTAAGACCGTGATCGGCACCGACACAGCCGGCAGTATTCAATCCGGTCTGTTATTCGGATATGCAGGACTTGTCGAGACCGTCGTCCGGCGAATGGAACACGAACTCGGACGCTCCACCTATGTCATCGGCACAGGAGGGCTCAGTTCCATCCTGGCAGCCGAAACCACTTCCATTCAAAAAATTGAACCGCTCCTGACGTTAGAAGGTCTTGAGCTTCTCTACCGACGAGCCCAGGGTGCTCCCCCTACCACCATGCAGGTCTGACCCAAGCGAGACTCGCGAGACGGGCGGGAAAAGCGCGATTTGCAGGGACAGGGCTCACACGTCTCGCAAGTCTCGCTCTTTGCGCTTGCCGCGCGCCTCTTCCACAAGTAATTAATTTTTCTGGCCAGGTTGACTTTATGGGCCCTGTGGCTATCTCCTGACCGACAAGGAGTCTTTCATGACTGAGGATGACGAGAAGCCGAATACAATCGAGAACTTGGATACTCCATCGCCCGGCGATTGTCCCGCCACGGAAGACAAAGGCCTGGTCGAGGAGCTTCAGCTGGCTCTCGCGGAAAAGACCGAAAAATTGAAGGAACTCAACGACAAGTATCTGCGACTCGCCGCTGAGTTTGACAACTACAAACGCTTGGCTCAACGGGATCAGCGCGATCTGATCCGATTCGGCAATGAACATTTGCTGAAGGAACTCTTGCCGGTCGTCGATAATCTGGAACGGGCCGTCAAGGCCTCACGCGATGGAGGGAGCAGCGACGTCCTCATCCAGGGCGTGGACCTCACCCTCAAACAATTGACGGGAGCCTTGACGAGATTTCATGTACTACCCGTCGAGACGGTCGGCCAACCGTTCGATCCCGCCACGCATCAAGCCGTCGTCTCTGTCGCCTCCGAGAAGGTTCCGGAGCAGCATGTGGTCGACGAGTTTCAACGAGGATACCGCCTGCACGATCGTACTTTGCGGGCAGCCATGGTGAGCGTATCAACCGGACAGGCACAGGACGGCGAACCAGGAACAGACGAGACGATCGGTTCATCGTAACACCATCGTAAGAAAACAGACCGAGTAGGAAGGAGCAGTCACATGGGCAAAGTGATCGGCATCGACCTTGGAACCACGAACTCATGCGTTTCCATCATGAGCGGCGGCGAACCGGTTGTGATCGCCAACGCAGAAGGGGCCCGCACGACACCGTCCGTCGTCGCCATCACAGAGAAGGGAGAGCGCCTCGTCGGACAGATTGCGAAGCGCCAGGCGATTACCAATCCGGAGAACACGATTTTCTCCGTGAAGCGCCTGATGGGCCGCAAATTCCGTAGTCAGCAAGCGCAAGACGCTACCAAACGCCTTCCCTATAAGGTGACCGAAGGGGACAATGGCGATGCCTACGTCGAATTGCGCGGCAAACGCTACAGCCCACCGGAAATCTCCGCCATGATTCTGCAGAAGATGCGGCAGACGGCGGAAGACTATCTCGGCGAAAAGGTCACCGAAGCGGTCATCACCGTCCCGGCCTACTTCGACGATAGCCAGCGCCAAGCTACCAAAGACGCGGGCCAGATCGCAGGCTTGACCGTCCTCCGGATCATTAACGAACCGACAGCCGCGTCCCTCGCCTACGGCCTGGACAAGAAGAAGGACGAACGGATCGTCGTCTATGACCTGGGTGGCGGTACGTTCGACGTGTCTGTCCTTGAAATCGGCGACGGTGTTTTTGAGGTCAAGTCGACCAACGGCGATACCTATCTCGGCGGCGACGACTTCGACCAGCGCGTCATGGACTGGTTGGTTGATGAGTTCAAGAAGGATCAAGGCATCGACCTTCGGAAGGATCGGATGGCCCTCCAACGCCTGAAAGAGGCGGCGGAACGAGCCAAGATCGAGCTCTCTTCGTCACAGGACACCGAGATCAATCTGCCCTTCGTTACCGCTGACGCCAATGGACCGAAACACCTGGTCGTGAAACTGACCCGCGCGAAACTTGAACAGTTGGTCGACGACCTGATTAAACGATCGATCGAGCCCTGCAAGAGGGCGCTTTCCGACGCCGGCGTATCCGCGGGCGACATCAAGGAAGTCGTCCTCGTCGGCGGCATGACCCGCATGCCCAAAGTCATTCAGGCCGTCAAAGAGTTCTTCGGAAAAGAACCGCACCGAGGCGTGAATCCTGACGAAGTGGTTGCGATCGGCGCCGCCATTCAAGGCGGCGTGCTCAAGGGCGACGTGAAGGACGTGCTGCTCCTCGACGTGACGCCGCTCTCGCTGGGCATCGAAACCCTCGGCGGTGTCTTTACGAAGTTGATCGAGCGGAACACGACCGTCCCGACGAAAAAGAGCCAGGTCTTCTCGACGGCTGCCGACAATCAAACGGCGGTGACCATTCGAGTCTTCCAAGGCGAACGCGAGATGGCGAACGACAACAAGCTCCTCGGCCAGTTCGACTTGGTCGGCATTCCTCCCGCGCCCCGCGGGATGCCGCAAGTCGAAGTGACGTTCGACATCGACGCCAATGGCATCGTCCATGTCTCGGCCAAAGACTTGGCGACACAAAAGGAACAGTCCATCAAGATCACGGCGTCCAGCGGCTTGAGCAAGGAAGAAGTCGAAAAGCTGGTGAAGGATGCGCAGGCCCATACCGACGAAGATAAGAAGCGGCGGAAGACCGCCGAAGCCAAGAACCAGGCCGACACCCTGATCTACCAGACGGAAAAGAATCTCAGCGAGCACGGCGACAAGATCGCCGCAGAAGACAAGGCCAAGATCGAGGAAGCGGTGGCCTCGCTGAAGAAAGCGATGGAGGGAACGGACCCCGGAGCGATCGAGTCCGCCACCCAAACATTGACGACCGCCTCCCACAAGTTGGCTGAGGAAATGTACAAGAAAGCTTCGACTTCTGCATCGGCTGCAGCCGGCAACGGCGCCGGCGCCGGAGGCGCCACCGGAACCGGCGAGACCAAGACGGATGAAAAGGTCGTCGACGCAGAATTCGAAGAAGTAGACAAAGACAAAAAATAAGTTAGAATACCGTCAGTGAGACCGAGCTTCGTCGATGCACGGGGCTCGGTCTTGCTGCTCTTTCACCCTGATAGAGGGAGTCTGTGTCCAAGCGCGACTACTATGAAACCTTAGGTGTCGACCGAACCGCGTCCGACGACGACCTCAAGAAGGCCTACCGGAATATGGCCCGCCGGCACCATCCCGATCTCCAGACGGGAGAGGCCCAGAAGAAAGCGTCAGAAGAAAAATTCAAAGAGGTCAATGAGGCCTATGAGACGCTGAGCGACCAGGAAAAACGCAAACGCTACGACATGTTCGGTCACGCCGGGGCGCAACAGGGTGGCGGATCGGATGGATTCGGATTTGGTGGAAGCGGCTTCGGCGACGCCTTCAACGACATCTTCGAGGATTTTTTCGGCGGCCAACGAGGCGGCACTCGGGCGGAGCGCGGCAACGACCTCCAATACAATCTGGAACTGACCTTCGAAGAAGCGGTCTACGGGAAAGAAGCCAAACTCAAAATCCCTCGCTGGGAAGTATGCACCGACTGCAAAGGGACCGGTGCCAAGAGCGCGGCATCGGTCAAAACCTGCCCCAGTTGCAAAGGGGCCGGACAGATGCGGTTCCAGCAAGGGTTCTTCAGCATCACCCGTCCCTGCGGTCAATGCGACGGGACGGGGCGAATCGTCACAGAACCCTGTGCTACCTGCCAAGGCCGTCAACGCACCTATCGGGAGCGGACCATCGCCGTACACATCCCGGCCGGCATCGAGTCAGGCATGCGCCTGCGCCTCTCAAACGAAGGGGAACACGGAGTCAACGCAGGCCCGCCAGGCGATCTATATGTGGCAATTACCGTCAAGCCGCACCCGATCTTCCAGCGCCAAGGGCACGATATCCTCTGTGACGTCCCGATTCATTTTGTCACAGCCGTACTCGGAGGTAAGATCGAGGTCCCCACGCTGAAAGGCAATACTGTCATCAAGATTCCTCCCGGCACGCAGCAGGATAAGACTCTGCGCATCAAAGGCCTTGGCATACCCAGCCTCAAGGGCCATAGTACCGGCGACCAATTATTTGTCATTAAGATTCAGATTCCCACCAAACTGACCGCTCATCAGAAAGAATTGCTCAAAGAATTTGGCAAAGAAAGCGGCATGTCGATGGAAGAAGACAGCGACGGCTTCTTCGACAAGATGAAGACCTTCTTCGAATAGCGCCCGCGGTTCCCGCACTATGTCCACGTTCTTCGTCGACCCTTGCGCCATCACTCCCCCCACCATCCGCATAACCGGTGACCTCCTTCATCA
>VBOM01000269.1 GCA_005877535.1 Nitrospirota bacterium
TGTTGTCCGGTCGGCCGCAAGTGCTCTTCAAGTATTGCAAGCAGCTGTTCGCCCAGGTGACCAATCCGCCGATCGATCCGATCCGCGAAGAACTGGTGATGTCGCTGACGACCAGCATCGGGCCCAAGCCGAATCTGATGGATGAGCATCCGGAGGCCTGCCGCCGCATCCGGGTCAAACAACCGATTCTGACAAATGCCGAGCTTCAGAAGATCCGCGAGATCGCCGATCCGCATTTTAAGAGCAAGACGCTCAAGATGCTCTTTAAGGTGGTCGAGGGGGCTGAAGGGCTTGGAGCGGCAGTGGATGATCTCTGTCGGCAGGCGTCCCAGGCGATTAAAGAAGGCTACAAGTTTCTGATCCTGAGCGATCGCGGTGTCAACGAAGAATGGGCGCCGATTCCGAGCCTCCTTGGCATCGCCTCCGTCCACCATCACCTAGTGCGCGACTGCACGAGGACCGAAGTCGGCCTCATCGTGGAAACCGGCGAGCCACGCGATGTGCACCACTTTGCCTGTTTGATTGGCTATGGAGCCGGGAGCGTGAATCCGTACCTCGCCTTCGAGTCGATCGTGGACTTGGAGCGCGATGGCTACTTCCCGGAGGGGCTAGACGCGCAGACTGCGGAAGGCAAGTACATCAAGGCGATCAATAAGGGGCTGCTCAAGATCTTCTCGAAGATGGGCATTTCGACGGTGCAATCCTACTGCGGTGCGCAGATCTTTGAAGCGATTGGACTCAACCATGAGTTGATCGGCCGGTATTTTACCGGTACGCCGTCGCGCCTGGAGGGGATCGGCATCCGCGATGTCGGCGAAGAAACGCTTCGGCGCCACCGCCTGGCGTATGAGCCGGCCCCGATGCGGCAACTCGATTTCGGCGGGGAGATCCACTACCGCATTCAGGGCGAGCACCACAACTGGAATCCGGACACGATTTCCAAACTGCAGCACGCGACGATGGCCAACGATCCGAAGACCTTCGCCGAGTTTTCCCAGCTCGTGAACGACGAGAGCAAGCGGCGCTCAAACCTCCGCGGCCTGCTCGACTTCAAATTCCTGCCGAAAGCGATTCCGCTCGACGAAGTCGAGCCGGCGAAAGAAATCGTCAAGCGATTTACGACCGGCGCCATGTCCTTCGGCGCGATCAGCAAAGAGGCGCACGAGACGCTGGCGATCGCGATGAATCGGATCGGCGCCAAGAGCAACACAGGCGAGGGCGGCGAGGATCCTGAGCGGTTCGTTCCGCTGCCGAACGGCGACTCGAAGAATTCTTACATCAAGCAAGTGGCCTCGGCGCGGTTCGGAGTCACGAGTCACTACTTAGTCAATGCGAAAGAGTTGCAGATCAAGATGGCGCAGGGAGCCAAGCCCGGTGAGGGCGGACAGTTGCCCGGCCATAAAGTAGATGAAGTGATCGCGAAGTTGCGATATGCCACGCCGGGCGTCCAGTTGATTTCTCCGCCGCCGCACCACGATATCTATTCCATCGAGGATCTAGCCCAGCTCATTTTCGATCTGAAGAACTCCAGCCCCGATGCGGACGTCTCAGTCAAGCTGGTAGCCGAAGTGGGAGTGGGCACGGTCGCGGCCGGTGTTGCGAAGGCGCATGCAGACAAAGTTCTGATCAGCGGCGACTCAGGCGGCACCGGCGCCTCGCCCCTGGCCTCGATCAAATACGGCGGGGTCCCGTGGGAATTGGGCCTGGCCGAAACGCATCAGACGTTGGTGCTGAACGATCTGCGCGGACGAATTCGTGTCGAAACCGACGGGCAGCTGAAGACCGGTCGCGACGTCGCCGTTGCCGCGTTGCTGGGCGCCGAAGAATTCGGCTTCTCGACCGCGCCCTTGATCGTCGAAGGCTGCATCATGATGCGGAAGTGCCATCTCAACACCTGTCCGGTGGGGGTGGCGACGCAAGATCCCGTTTTGCGGAAGAAGTTCAACGGCCAGCCTGAGCATGTCGTGAATTTCTTCTTCTTCGTGGCCGAAGAGTTGCGGCAGATCATGGCCAAACTCGGATTCCGCTCGGTGAAGGAGATGATCGGGCGCGTGGACAAACTGAAAGCTCAGAAAGCCATCGACCACTGGAAGGCGCAAGGGCTGGATCTTACCCCGCTCTTACACGCACCAGACGTGGGGCCGGAGATTGCTCGCTATTGTGTGCAGAAACAGGACCACGGTCTCGCGGACGTGCTCGATAACAAGCTGATCGAGCTCTGCAAGCCGGCGATCGAGCGAGGGGAAAAAGTAATGCTCGATTTGCCGATCCGGAATGTGAACCGCACGGTCGGTACGATGATGTCCAGCCGCATTGCAAAAAAGTATGGGCTTGAAGGACTGCCGCCAGACACGATCACGATCAAGTTTACCGGCTCGGCCGGTCAATCCTTCGGCGCATTCATCTCGCGTGGCATTACCATGATCCTCGAAGGCGAGTCAAACGACTATCTGGGCAAGGGACTGTCCGGCGGGAAGATCATTGTATTCCCGCCGAAGCAGGCGATCTATTCGCCGGAAGAGACGATTCTCATCGGAAACACTTCGCTCTATGGCGGGACGCAAGGCGAAGCCTATTTCTACGGCATGGCAGGTGAACGGTTCGCGGTCCGCAACAGCGGCGTGAGCGCGGTGATCGAAGGGACCGGTGATCACGGTTGCGAGTATATGACGGGCGGCGTCGTCGTCGTGCTCGGCCGGACCGGGCGCAACTTCGCGGCGGGGATGTCGGGGGGCGTGGCCTTCGTGTTGAACGAACTGGACAAGTTCCAGTCCCGCTGCAACCTCGGCATGGTGGAATTGGAAAAGGTGACAACGGCGGGAGACAAAAAGACACTGCATCAGATGATCACGTCGCACTTCATGCATACCGACAGCCGCAACGCGAAGCGCATCCTCGATAGCTGGGAGTCGATGCTGCCAAAGTTTGTCAAGGTGATGCCGGTGGACTATAAGCGCGTGTTAGAAGAACGGAAGAAGAAAACTGCAGCGAGCAAGTAAGGGGTGAGGCGTTAGGGGTAAGGGATAGAGTAAGGAACACAGCCGATCAGCATGGACTCAGCACTCAGAACCTAGCATTCAGCACTGGAAAAGAATGGCTGATCCCAAAGGTTTCATGAAATATGTCCGCGAGGGGCCGAAGCGGCGTCCCGTCGAGCTACGCGTGCTTGACTGGAAGGAATTCTACGAGCCGATCTCGGATGAAAAACTCCAGACCCAAGGGGCGCGTTGCATGGATTGCGGCGTGCCATTTTGCCAAAGCACGAACGGCTGCCCGGTTGTGAATCTCATTCCGGAGTGGAACGACCTCGTGCACCGTGGCCGCTGGGGCAGTGCGCTCAAGGCGCTGCACACCACCAATAACTTCCCGGAATTCACCGGCCGCCTTTGTCCCGCACCCTGCGAATCGGCCTGCGTGCTCGGGATCAACAGCGACCCGGTGTCGATCCGCGTCATCGAATGGAACATCATCGATCGTGGCTTCAGCGAGGGTTTGGTCGAACCGATTTTGCCGACGGCAAAGACCGGCAAGACGGTGGCCATTGTGGGTTCAGGTCCGGCGGGCATGGCAGCGGCGCAACAATTGGCGCGCGCGGGGCACAGCGTCACGCTCTTTGAGAAGTCCGATCGCATCGGCGGCCTGTTGCGCTACGGCATCCCCGATTTCAAAATGGAAAAATGGGTCATCGACCGGCGCCTGGAACAGATGAAGGCTGAAGGAGTGGAGTTCAAGACCAGTGTCTTTATCGGGAAGGACCTCACAACTGAACAGTTGCGGCAGCAGTTCGATGCCGTCGGTCTCACCATGGGCGCAGAGCAGGCTCGCGAGCTGCCGATTCCTGGGCGGGAACTCAAGGGCATTCACTTGGCGATGGACTATCTGACACAGCAGAACAAACGGAACGCCGGCGACAAGATCACGGATGAACCGATTACGGCAAAGGGCAAGCGCGTCGTCATCATCGGCGGCGGCGATACCGGGTCTGATTGTCTCGGGACTGTGCACCGGCAGGGCTGCGTCGAAGCGCATCAGTTTGAATTACTCCCGGAGCCGCCGCCGACCCGCGCTGATTCGACGCCCTGGCCGCTCTGGCCCATGCAGCTCCGCACGTCTCATGCGCACGAAGAAGGCTGCGATAGACAGTGGAGTATCTCGACCACGAAGTTCACCGGCCATAACGGCCAGGTGACGAAGCTCCACGCCAATCGGGTGAAGTTCGAGAACGGCCAGTTCAAGCCAATTCCCAACAGTGACTTCGAGATGGATGCGGACCTTGTTCTCCTCGCAATGGGTTTCACAGGACCCGTGAAGAATGGCCTGCTCGATAGCCTCGGCGTGAAGTACGATGGACGTGGCGCAGTGGCTGTGGACGAGAACTTCATGACCAACCTCGACGGCGTCTTTGCCGGCG
>VBOM01000270.1 GCA_005877535.1 Nitrospirota bacterium
ACGGAGATCATCTCCGGAGACTTCGAAGGCGTTCTGAATATGCTCGATTTGCGGGGCGACGGCGTCCGTGCCTTGCAGCAGGACAACATCGAATCTGCACAGCCGATCTTTGATGTGGTGACGGGCCAGATACTGAGCCGCCAACTGGATCAACTTCTCCTGCTTCCGTTGATGGACGGCATGGATGGCTCCGCCGAACACGTCGCTCCGACGCGCCTTCACCTCGACAAAGACGAGTACCGGCCCGTCCTCAGCCACTAAGTCCAGCTCCCCTACCGACGAACGCAGATTGCGTGCCACAATCTGATACCCCTTGTGCCGCAGATACTGCTCTGCCGCCGATTCCCCTTCTTGACCGAAAAGCCTCCGGAAATCAAGGGTGGTCACTGATTCGTCCGCGAAGATTCGCCCAGGCCAGTACGCGCCAAGGGCCACCTACCGCTACTGCCACTCAAGAGCTGTGCGACTGGAGCGAACGTACGCCGATGAATCGCGCAGGGGCCATGTTGAACGAGCCGCTGCAAATGCTCTTCCGTCCCATACCCTTTATGGGAGAGAAAATTATAATCGGGATAGGTCCGATGGTACACCGCCATCATGCGATCGCGCGTAACTTTAGCCACAATCGACGCGGCAGCAATCGAAATCGACAACGTATCACCCTTAATGATAGAGCGTGAAGGAATGGCGAGCTGCGACAATGTTACAGCATCGATCAGGAGGCAGTCCGCCGGGGGACTCAACGATGCCAGCGCGCGACGCATGGCCAGGCGAGTCGCTTCTAAAATATTGAGACGGTCGATCTCCTGCTCTGTGGCGACCCCTACACCGACCGCACGAGCCCGCCGGACAATAACCTCGTAGAGCCGCGCGCGCTCGGACTCAGAGACTTGTTTGGAATCATCGACCCCGACCAGGCGGCAACGAGTGGGCAGGATCACCGCCGCTGCGACGACAGGGCCCGCCAGAGGGCCACGGCCGGCTTCGTCCAGACCGGCGATACAACGATAGCCACGCCGCCGGGCTTCCAATTCAAATTCGTCGGTAGGTCCCACGATGTGGCCCCGCGATGCGTCCATTTGAAAGGGACCCGACAGTCGTGGTTGACGGAACCAGGGAATGAGACTAGGTCTTCGAAGCCGAGGCGGCTCCGGCCGGCTCTTCGGCCTTGCGGGTAACCCCGGGCTGTCCCTTTACACTCGCGACGAACTCCCGATCTTCGACCTTGGCAAACTTGCCCTTCTTCCCTCGGAGATAATATAGCTTGGCCCGACGCACCTTGCCTTGACGCATGACCTCAACGCGCGTGACAATCGGCGAATGGAGGGGGAATATTCGTTCCACGCCGACGCCGTAGGAGACTTTGCGCACCGTGAAGGTCTCTGTGTTCAGCAACCCTTTACGAGCGATCACCGCACCTTCGAACACCTGAATGCGCTCTTTTTCCCCTTCTACCACTTTCACGTGCACTCGGACGGTGTCTCCAATTTCAAATCTCGGCACCGACTTCTTCCTGAAAGACTGTTGTACGCGTTCCAACCGATTCATGAGACTACCCCTCCTCCCCACACCGAACAGGCATGCCCGGCACGCCTTCACGAGTAAGTTCGCCTAACAATTGTTGATCTTCGAGACTGAAGACCCGATCCTGTAGAAGATCCGGCCGTCTCTGATAGGTGCTTCGCAAAGCCTCCTTCCGACGCCACAGACGAATGGCTTCGTGATGTCCTGAAAGCAACACCTCTGGCACGGGCATCCCCCGAACTTCAGCCGGTCTCGTGTAATGCGGATATTCGAGCAGCGTATCCATGAACGACTCTTCCACGATCGACTCCGGATCACCCAAAACGCCGGGAACCAAACGGACTGCGGCATCTATGAGCACTAGCGCGGGCAACTCACCGCCGGTCAATACATAATCCCCAACGGAAATCTCTTCCGGGTGCAAGGCGAGCCGCACTCGTTCATCGACCCCTTCGTAGTGGCCACAGAGAAAGACGAGTCGACGTGGGTCGGCCGCCAGATTTCTCGCATAGGCCTGTGTGAACGGACGACCGTGCGGGGAGGGAAACAGCAAGCGAATCTGTTCACCGGCCCGTGCATAGTCGGCCTGAATCTGTTCCACCGCGAGCAAGATGGGTTCGGCCTTCATCACCATCCCGGCCCCTCCGCCATAGGGCACGTCGTCTGCCACCTTGTGACGATCGGGCGTATAGTCCCGCAAGTGACGCACGTGAACCTGCAGCAGACTTTTTTCTTGTGCTCGTTTAAGAATACTCTGGCCGAGCACCGGCGCCACCATGTCGGGAAACAGGGTCAGGATGTCACACCGCATGGCAATCCTCAACCAAGTCGTCAATCCCGCGAACCACCATCCGGCGTCGCGCGAGATCCACCGAGGTCACAAAGCTCTTCGCGGCCGGAATGAGAACTTCCTCCGTCCCCTTGCGAACGACGAAGACGTGATTATCCGGTATCTCTAAAATCGTCTCAAGCACACCGACCTCATCGCCCCGCTCGTTCTCGACCGTCATCCCAATGAGATCACATTCAAAATAGACATCCGCCGACAACGTCGCCGCTTCACGACGTGGCACTTGAATCAATCCCCCTCGCAGCATGACAGCTTCCTCCGGCGTCGTCACACCCGCAAGACCCATGATGTAGGTCGAGCCGGCACGCCGAACATGAGTCACCGTTCTGTCGACCATCTGTCCCGTCGGCTCCAAAACCTGCACCTGCTTCAGCTGATCCAACCGGCCAGGCACATCGCTCAACGATCGCACCTTGAACTCGCCCCGCACGCCAAAGGGGCGCTCAATTTTGCCAATCGTCACAAGATCTGCTTGAGCCGTTGTCATGTACTAGGCGCCCTTCTTCTTCGCTGCTTTCTCCGCCTCAAACTGTTTCCATACGCCACACCGACGAAGCAACGTCCGGACCGTAACCGTTGGCTGAGCTCCCTGGCGCAACCAGCTCAATACCCGCTCCTGCTTCAGCTCCGGCACGGCGGGTTCCTTCAAGGGATCAAAAATCCCAAGAATTTCCAGGAATCGCCCGTCGCGCGGCTTCCGAGAATCCGCTGCCACAACGCGGTAAAGCGGTCGCTTGTGTCGTCCTGTCCTCGTCAATCTCAAATGAACAGCCACTAGAGTCCTCCTCCTGTACGAAACACCCGTGATAATTGTTATCGACCCTTACCTGGAGCGCAGAAGTTGCGCAAGCTGCCGACGCCCTCCTGACCCTGCCATAACCTTGGCGATTTTTCTCGCCGAGAGAAACTGTTTGATTAACCGATTCTCCCTTGAGCTTCTGACCACCTGGCAACATCCCTAAAATCTGGTCCAACGAACCCATGCGATTGACCTGGCCCAGCTGAGCACGGAAATCCTCCAGCGTGAATGTATTGCTGGTCAACCGCTTCTGCGCATCCTCCGCCTGGTCGTGCGAAAAGGTCTCTTGGGCCTTTTCGATCAGCGAGAGCACGTCACCCATTCCGAGGATGCGAGAGGCCATCCGATCAGGATGAAACAACTCAAGCGCATCAAGCTTCTCGCCCACGCCCAAGAACTTGATCGGCTTGCCGGTCACCGCCCGGATAGACAGCACCGCTCCGCCCCTGGCATCGCCTTCGACCTTGGTCAGAATGACGCCGGTTAGCCCGATACGTTGATCAAACTGGCTCGCCATCGTGACCGCATCTTGACCCGTCATGGCATCTGCCACTAAGAGGATTTCCTGCGGCTTCACGACGGCTCTCACCGCCACCAACTCTCCCATCAACTCGTCGTCGATGTGGAGCCGCCCGCCTGTGTCCAACACGACGAGATCGTACCCCTGGTCTCGTCCCCGTTCCACCCCAGCCTGGCAGATGCGAACGACATCCGCTTGGGAAGCCTGTGCCTGATCGACTCGATGCACGTCGATCTCAAGGTCGTGCCCCAGACTCGCCAACTGGTCGCCGGCTGCCGGACGACGAGGATCTGCCGCAACCAGGAGCACCCGTTTCCCTTGAGTCTTGAAGTACCGCCCGAGCTTGCCGCAAGTCGTTGTCTTTCCAGCACCTTGGAGTCCTACCATCATAACGACAGTCGGGGGGGTCGAGGCCAGAGCCAGACCGGCTCGCTCGCGGCCCATCATCTCCCGCAGCTCCTCCCACACGACCTTGACGACCTGATGACCAGGGGTCAAGCTCTGGAGGACTTCCTGACCAATTGCCTTTTCGCGAACTCGCTCGATGAAGTCCTTGACGATCTTGAAGTTGACATCGGCTTCGAGCAGCGCGAGGCGAACCTCTTTCAAAGCTTCCGCGATGTTCTGTTCGGTGAGAACCCCAGAACCTCGTAGCTTTTTAAATATATTCTCGAATTTTTCGCTGAGTGAGTCCAGCATAGCGCCACAAGAAAAAGGCAACCGAAGCCCTAACCCCAGATCTTCGATCGCCTGGAAAACTCTAGCAAAAGACCATCGGGAATTTTAGAGGATGCGGCAGGCTTAAGTCAAGGGAACCGGAGCGTAGAGTGGGTTAGTTTGAGTGCTTGGACTGACGAAACTCGCTAGTACGCGCTTGAGGACTGCGCATACTGCAGACTAATTTAGCTCCGCCTTTTCACCGTATCCAAAGCCTAGAGGTTTGGTTGCGAGCAGCAGCTTCATCACACCCTCTTCGCATTTCGGACATTTTATCGAGTCCAGATGGAGCTCCTAGCGATCGGTGAAGCATGACTGCTGATTTCAAATTGACCCACTACAGTAGCGTACATTTCATTGACATGTCGTAGGCCTTTCGCTAAGGTCCGTCGAGATCTCCGTAAGACCACGCAGAAAGTTGTAAGGCAGTTGCCGTGAAAAAATCACCCTGGGTTCTGCTCATTTTCGTTCTCATCGGCGGACTATTAGGCGGAGTCCTGGGAGAAATCCTCCGGGTCATGGCCCCACAGGGCACTATTCAAGCCGTTTTCGCCACTAATTTTACCCCCGGCATCAGCCCACCGCTGACCATCGATCTGGTCCTCCTCAAACTCACCATTGGCTTCGCCTTAAAAATTAACCTCCTCAGTCTCCTCGGGATGTTCTTAGGCATCTATCTATACAAGAACGTCTAGCAGGATGCTGAAAAAGCCCGCCAGCTTCGTTCTCGCATCGTTCAGACCCTCAACGTACCCCAGAGGGTACGCCTCGGCTCTTCACTCACTGCGGCCTTGCTGAACGGCCTTTTTGAACATCCTGCTGAGGCGTCTCCTCTTGTCCCAGACGTGCAGTCCGTTAAAGTTTTGCTGTGCCAAAATGATCTTTCCAGAACTTGCTAGACCTCTGGCTTCAATTCTAACTCCTTCATCCTCAACGCTCGAATCCGGTTTCGGATGGCTGCGGCCCGTTCAAACTCCAACTCCTTGGCGGCAGCCTTCATTTCCCTATCCAGCCGTTTGATGATCTGTTCAGTTGCTTCCTCTGCTCCATAGACGGCCGGCGACTCCGCAGCCAAATCCAGTTGCACAGCATCCATATCCACCGTGGCATATTCGAGTGACAGGACGTCTTTCTTGATGCTCGTGGGCACGATACCGTGTCTGGCATTATAGTCGGCCTGAATCGTACGCCGGCGGCCGGTCTCGGCGAGCGCCATTTGCATAGAATCGGTGACGGCATCACCGTATAAAATCACGTGGCCCCGCACGTTCCTCGCTGCCCGCCCAGCCGTCTGGATCAACGATCGATAAGAGCGAAGATACCCTTCCTTATCCGCATCAAGAATCGCCACCAGGGTAACCTCAGGGAGATCCAGCCCTTCACGCAGGAGGTTGATCCCCACCAGCACGTCGAAAACCCCGCACCGCAGATCGCGTATAATCTCAGCCCGCTCCAATGTCTTGATGTCAGAGTGCAGATACCGCACCTTGATCCCAAGATCGTGGTAGTACTCGCTCAAATCCTCCGCCATACGCTTGGTTAAGGTGGTGATCAGCACACGCCCTCCCTGTGCCACTTCAGCCCGCACTTCGCCGAGGAGATGGTCCACCTGCCCTTTGGCCGGCCGCACTTCGATAACTGGATCCATCAGACCGGTCGGGCGAAGGATCTGCTCGACCACCTCTCCAGCCGCATGCCCCAGTTCATAGGGGCCTGGTGTCGCGGAGACGTACACCGCTTGCGTGAGACAGCGCTCAAATTCTGCAAACGTAAGCGGTCGGTTATCGATCGCCGAGGGCAACCGGAATCCGTACTCAACCAAGGTGCGCTTCCGCGAATAGTCGCCCTCATACATCCCGCCAACTTGGGGAATCGTTGCATGGGATTCGTCGACGATCAGCAGAAAGTCTTTGGGAAAATAATCGATGAGCGTCGGAGGCTGCTCACCTGGCGAACGGCCACTGAGATGTCGCGAGTAGTTCTCGATACCATGGCAGTACCCCATCGCCCGAATCATCTCAAGGTCGAACTTGGTCCGTTGGGCGATCCGCTGGGCCTCCACGAGCTGATTCTGTTTCTTGAAATAGGCGACGCGCTCTTCCAGTTCTTCCTCGATACCTGTAATTGCCCGCTCATACCGATCCGGCGCAATGAGATAGTGTGTGTTTGGATAGACCGCGACTTTCGGAAGCCTCCTGAGCGACTTCCCTGTGAGCGGATCAATTTCGTGAATCGCATCGACCAGGTCACCGAACAACTCAATCCGCACGGACACCGCGTCATTCGAAGCCGGAAAAATCTCAATGACGTCGCCGCGGGCACGGAAGGTGCCCCGGTGGAAATCCATATCGTCGCGGGCATATTGAATCTCAACCAGTTTAGCCAGGATCTTTTCCCGACGAATCTCCATTCCCTCCTCGAGGAATACCACCATCTCATGATAGACCTCAGGCGATCCCAGGCCGTAAATACAGGAGACCGACGAGACGATCAGCACGTCGGTCCGTTGGAGCAACGCGGATGTCGCCGCATGCCTCATCTGATCGATCGCATCATTGACGGATGCGTCCTTGGCAATGTACGTGTTGCTTTGGGGAATATAGGCTTCCGGCTGGTAGTAATCGTAGTAGCTGACGAAGTACTCCACCGCGTTGTGGGGAAAGAACTGTTTGAATTCTTGGTAGAGCTGACCGGCCAGCGTCTTGTTATGGACCAGAACCAACGTGGGCTTCTGCACCTGCGCGACCACATTGGCCATGGTAAAGGTCTTGCCGGATCCAGTGACACCAAGCAGCGCTTGGTGCCTCCGGCCAGCCGCAATTCCGGCGACCAACTTGTCGATGGCTTGCCCTTGATCTCCGCAGGGCTTGAAGGGGGCTTCGAGTTGAAACGGCGGCATGGGACGACCTTTCGGTCGTTATCTTACCATCGAAAACAGCGATGCGCGCAACTGAGAGAACGCAAGCTGGACTATGACTGCCCCACGAAACACCACCGAGCCCTTCCAGGGTCCGGTGGCATAACGGTTCCACTAATATCGTGGGCGCCTGGATCCACCGACTGAGGCTCCCTGTCTGTGAACTGATCCCCGGCTCTCGCCTTCGCGGAATCGTCTGCCGGATGGTTCGGCACTTCGGAGTGGCCGGTGGCGAGG
>VBOM01000271.1 GCA_005877535.1 Nitrospirota bacterium
TCGTATAATCGACCAGCAGCACGCCGTTTGAGACCACGATGCCCAGCATCATGATGATGCCCATCATCGACGTAGTGGAGAGGGTTGTGTCGGTCAGAAAGAGAATCAGTATCACGCCCGAGAAGCCCATCGGAACGGAAAACATGATGATGAAGGGATCGATCAGCGATTTGAACTGAGCGGCCATCACCATATAGACGAGGACCAGTGCCAGTATCGTCGCAAACAGTAATCCCCCAAAGGTTTCTCTCTGTTGTTGAATCTGGCCGGCCAACCGGATGCTGAAACCGGTGGGGAGCTGGATCTTGGCAAAGCCTGCCTCGAGGTCTACTGCCAGAGCGCCGAGATCCCGGTCCACCGGGTTGGCAGTCAGATGGATTACCCGCTGAAAGTACTTGCGGTCGATCTTCACCGGACCGGCATTGAGCTTGAGCGAGGCGACGTTTTTGAGGAGGACCGGCTCTCCGGTTCGTGAGGTCAAAATGATATTCTCGATGTCTGTGAGGTCTTTCCGGTGTTCTTCCGCGAGCCATGCGCTGATGTAGTACTCGTTCCCGTTTTGGGGGTCGGTGTAGATGATGGGGTCGGTTGGGCCGTTGCCGTTGAGTGAGAAGAGCACGGAGTTGGCTACGTCCGTTTCGCTGATACCGAGGAGGGCAGCCTTCTCTCGATCCACCACCACGTTAACCTCGGGATAGTTCTCCTCGCGGCTGACTTCGATGTCGGCCAGGCCCGGTATTTTGTGCATCATGTTTTCGACTTGCCGGATGACACCCCGCGCTTTCTCAAAATCGTAACCGTAAACTTCCACGTCGACGGATTTTTGCGACCCAAAGCTGGTGACCCGTTTGATGAGCCCGCCCGGATCGAAAAACATCGCGACGCCCGGAAAGAGTTTTAAAACTTCGGGCCTCACGTCGTTCATGATTTGGACTTGGTTTCGTTTCCGTTTGTCCGGCGCGACGAGATAGACGGAGATGCTCGACGTATGGGGACCGGTATTCGGATTGAATAGGGAGGACCGGCCCTGGGCTAACACGCCGGTACTGGAGACGATGGTTTCCAGTTCCTCGGCAGGGATCTGTGCCCGCAGCACCTTTTCGATCTCGGCCACTTGCTGCTCAGTTTTCTCCACTCGCTGACCGACCGGCCCGCGGAGGGCGATGCGGAACTGGCTTTCATCCGACACCGGCAAAAACTCCGTACCGATCTTAGGAAGCAGGGCGAGCGAGGCGGCGAAGAGCAGCAGGATGCCGGTGATGAAGCGCCGGCGATGGGCCAAGACCCAGCGGAGCGATTCCTCGTAGCCTTTGTCCAACGACTCGTATCGTTTGCGACTCCAATCCATCAGCCACACGAACCACGGCGGCATCGAACGGTGAGACTCCTGTTCCGGCTTTAGAAATTTGTAGCAGAGCGCCGGGGTCACTGTGCGGGAGACGAAAAAGGAGGTGAAGAGCGAGATCGCAATCGTGATGGTCAGGGGAATCAGGAGCAAGCGGGCAATCCCGGCAACGAAGAAAATCGGGAGAAAGACCACGACCGTGGTGATTGTCGAGGCGAGAATGGGCATCGCCACCTCGCGGGCCGCTTCAAGGATCGCGTCCCAGCGGCGAGGCGTGGTGTTGAGATGGCGTTGAATGTTCTCGAGTTCCACAATGGAATCGTCGACGAGCCGGCCAATCCCGAGGGCCAGGCCTCCCAGGGTGAACACGTTCAAGGTCTGCCCGGAGAAGTACAGTACGATGAAGGTCACCATGATCGAGAGAGGAATGGCGACGGAAATGATCAGTGTGCTCGTAAAATTACGGAGGAAAATCAAGATGACCACTGCGGCCAGCAGCGATCCGTGCAGCCCCTGCTCGATGAGGTTGCTGATCGACTGGCGGATGTAGACCGATTGGTCGAAAGAAATGCCGAGCTTCACGCTGGGCGGAATGCCGACCATCGTCGGCAGGGCCTTGCGTAGCGCATCCACCACCTCCACGGTGTTGGCGATGGGCTGTTTGTTCACCCGCAGATACACGGCTCTGGTCCCGTCCGTCCTGACGATGTTGGTCTGTATGTCCGACGAATCGGTCACGGTCCCGACATCCCGCACGCGCACGGGGCTGCCCTGCTGGTTGACCTTCACGATGACGTCCCGAATCGGGTCGACCGTGCGAAACTGGTTATTGGTGAAGACGTTGTAGTCCAGATTGCCGGCTTTGATGTCGCCCGAAGGGAGGATGAGATTGGCGGCCCTTACGGACTTGACGACGTCGAGGATCGAGAGGCTCCGAGCATTCAACAGTGCCGGGTCGAGGTTGATGTTGATCTGGCGGATCTTCCCGCCTTCCACGGTGGCAGCGGCGACGTTGGCGATCTGTTCGATCTGCGGCGCAACCGTATTAAAGGCCAGGTCGTACAGGGCTCGTTCGTCGAGATCGTCGCTGGAGACCGTCACAAGGGAGACAGGGATATTAGAGACGTCGAACTTGACAATGAAGGGTTGCAGGATGCCGGGTGGGAGGCTGTTGAGAATTTGGGTGATGCGTTGCATCACCTCCATCTGGCCGACGTTAATATCCGCGCCCCAGTTGAACCAGATCTGCACTCCGCCGATGCCTTGCTTTGCGAACGACTCGACATGCTCGACGTTCGACGCGGAACTGACGGCTTTCTCGATGGGATAGACGACACTCTGTTCGATGTCGAGCGGGGGCGCGCCTTTATAAATGACACCGACGAAGGCGACGGGCACTTGAATCTGCGGGAAGAGATCAACCGGTAGCCGCTGCACGGAGGTGGCACCCAAGATCACCATGGCCATGGACAGCATCAGGATGCCGATGCGATTGCGAAGGGCGAGGAGGGTCAGCCACATGATGAAGACGTGAAACCTGAGGTGTGAAACGTACGGCGTAAGGCGTCAGGGGGTGAGTAAAGAAGTGGAGGGCGCAATGATGTGTTCACAGCACGCCTCACGCCTTACCCCTCACGCTTCACTGGTTCAAGAGGTTGGGCCTCCACGGGGGTGCCATCGTGCACGAGGTCTTTTCCGGAGACGATCACTTGCTCCGACCCGTCCAAGCCATGGGTGATCTCCACTCGATTCTCGTCGCGGACTCCGATTTCCACCGGTACCCGTTGGGCCTTTCCTTCGCGTACGATGTAGACATATTGGGCTTCTTCCAATCGACTCACTGCGTCGATGGGGATCTGAATCGTGTTTCGATGGGTGCCGACCAGGACCTCCACCCGGGCGAACATGCCGCCTTTCAGGACATGATCCTTGTTGGGGAGATCCACCTCAATCGTCATCGTGCGGGTGGCTCGGTTCAGCGCCTGGACGATACGGGTGACCGTGCCCTCGAAGACGCGATCGGGATAGGCTTCGGCACGAACTTCTGCCTTCTGACCCATCTGGATGAGCGGGACGTCTTTCTCGACGACCTCGATCAGAATGCGGACCGTCTGGATCTCATGGAGGGTGAGAATCCCCCGCGAGATGGTGGAGGTGCCGGCGGTTGTCCCGCTGACATAGGAGCCGAGATCGAGGTTGCGCTCGGACACGTAACCAGCGAAAGGCGCACGGATATACGAGTAGGCGAGGTTCGTCTCGGCTTGCGCCAGGGCGACCTCCATCTGCTGGACCTGCGCCCGGAGTGAGTCGAGTGCCGCCACTGCCGCATCGTACGCGACCTGTGCGTTATCCAAATCCTGCTGCGCGACTCTCGCTCTGGCTGCAACCAGGTTCGCCTTGGCCTGGTTGACGGCATGCTGATAATCCGTGTGATCGATCTCGACCATGAGCTGGTTGGCTTTGACCAGGTCCCCTTTATCGACGTAGATTTTGGCAATGTAGCCGTCAACCCGTGAGAATAGATTGACCACTTGGTTGGGGATGATATCGGCAGTATAGGTGAGGCGAATGTCCAGGTCCTGTTTCAGCGGCGCCACGGTGGCGACGGTGATGACATGGGGTTTGCGGGTGTCAGTCTTGGCGCCGCTGCTGAGGCGAAACACGACAAGGGCCGTGACCGCAAAGAAAATAATTACCCCGAGCGTCACGATCGGATGTTGTTTCAGGGGATTCATCGCAAACGCCTCCCAGGCATCTTGATCAGTCCTGTGAGGAAGAGATCGACGTAGGTTGCCACAGTGTCCTCATGAGATTGATGCATCGGGACTCCGAAGATCTCATGGAGCAGACGGTGATGGACGACCATGCCGATG
>VBOM01000272.1 GCA_005877535.1 Nitrospirota bacterium
TGTTGACATTGCCTGAAACCCCGCTGACTTTGACGTAGGCTTTCAAGGCTGGGTCGAGCGTGATTGCTTCATCGGCAAATGCCGATGGGAGACCTGAAAGAAAAGCCCACAGGAGGACGAAGCACCACAGACTGGGACTGGCAGCTAATCTTTTCATTGAGACTCCTTTCATCATCCATAAGGATGGTTGCGATTTGTTACCAGGGCATTACATGAATGTTACAACGGTGTTAACTCCCGCAATACGCCTGCTCATGACGAGTGACCGACTGGGAGGAGCGGCTCTCTGCCGCTCCTCCACAGAGACCGTCGGTAATAATTCCACTGCGATTGAAACCGGACAAGCTGCCCATCGTGGATGGCATAGGGCGCGGTTTTAGTATCCATACGTTTCATCCAGGAATAGGCGACGGTCAGCTCGATCGCCTTGCTGCCTTTAAGGATAGGCCCAATCGATTAAGGTGAGATGACAGGGGTATTACAGAATTGTTAAGTTTGCGGGGAGATTCAAAAAAAATCATCGGGGAAGCGCATAGCAGACTGCGGGAAAACTCAGTGGACGGCCGGAATTTCATTGCTATGACAGCAGCTGAACCGATCTGTGCCGCCGTGCTGCATTTGGAATCAAAACCAAGGCTGTGTAAAACGAATTAGGGTGTAGCCTGTTTAAGAGAGGGCTTCGGTCCTGATGAAGGCTTCGAGGTTCCCGGTTTTTTCTCGTTGCGAAGCCCCTCGAATTCGGCTTTGAGTTTCTCGATCGTGATTGACTGTTCTTTCAGTTGAGCACGCAGATCTAGATTGGCGTTGGTGAGTTCCCGGATTTGCAAACGAAGGTCATTCACGGATTCTGTCACGTTCGTGGCCGCGGTGGCGGCTTTCAATGACGGCTGTGGGATTGCAGGCGTTGCGACCTGGGGGCGGGATGAGCCGGTTGCTGCTTGGGGCACCCTCTGTCCTGCCAGGACTTCTACCGCTGTAAGCGAGATGTGGACCTTTTCAAACGCAGTCCAGTGAGGCTCCTTCTCATCAGGCACAGTGGCGGCCCTGGCTGATCCGTTTACCCATAGTTTCATGCCTTTTGTATCACGCGGATCTCGCGCCTCGCCCCCTCCTGGGTCAGCCTGTAAAAATGCGTAGTGGTCCGTGAGCACCAGATAGAGATAGTCGTCTCGAAAAAACAGGCTCCCGGATGTGCGGTCCGTCTCATATGGTGCATCCGGATTTTGGATGGAAAAGAAGACGCGTTCGCGTGGGGTTGCTTCGTGAAACGCGGCGGCGAGTGGCTCAGCCAGCTCGGCGCGTTCCGCCTCGGTGAACATCGGCCTTGGTAGAGGGGCACTGAACAACCCGACTATAGTCCCGCTCCACCCCGATACTTCCAACGAACCGATGAGCGAGCGAATGTCTTGCGGGGTGAGATTTGCAGGGTGCCTGTTCCTCACGGGAGAGGCGGCCTGTTCATTCGTTGACAAATCCGTCATGATGCCGACCTGAATACCTGAGGCCTGATAGAGCACGCGCTGCTGACTGGTTGCTCCGCAGGCTGTCAGCACCAGCAGACAAGACAAGCCGAACAGGAGTCCAGCCGGGGTCCTTCCGCTCTGTGCAACACCAGCTTGCCTGGTGAGCCATGACACGGCACAAGAAAGGGACTTATGGGCAGGCCGTCGCATCCTTTTTCACCTCTTGAACCAGAGGGATGGTACAGATCGTGAGCTGCGCTTCAAGACCGGAAGGACGGGGGCCTATTTGCATGCGAATTGGATCGCCCAGCGCTTTTCCCGGGACACCTGCCCATTCGAGGATATCTGTCCCATCCAGGCTCTATCGACAGCTTGGTCAATTCTAGGAACTTCTCCCTCACGGGAAATGCGGTAACCGGTTGGGCACTTTTCTTCAAGAAGGCGCAGTGCATCTTGTCGTCCTGGCGAGGTCAGCACATCTTGTTCCTCAACGTATGAATAGACTGCTGTTCCTCCCGTTGCGGTTTCATTGACGATTTGAGCGTTCGGTAAACAGCTTGTGAGAATGAGCGAAAAAACAATAAGTACTACAAGTTGGTTCCCCCAAGCTGGCTCACGAGGTTCGGGCCAATTCTGTGCTTGATATATCGAAGCCTGCCCTCGTTGCAGATTTGCGACCCTGGTGCCGCTCTGCAATCGCGGTACACATATATTCTTTCGCGGATAATAGTCTTCTCTCATACAAGGGAACGGTGAGAGGTGATGCCCTTCCGCATACTTGATAAGTGATAACGCATTATAATTAACTCTGATATGTTGCGCTACCTCACCATAGTTTTCTCTCCTCTTCAGTCTGGGTGAATTCAGAAGCCGCCTACTGGTAACGGACCTGAAATTGAACCAGAAAGACATTCTGTGCAAAGGCATCGGTATTAGTGGGGGCCGAATTCGTACCACTTGGCCCAAACCCCTGGTGGTGGCGAAACTCGTAATTGACCGAGATCTTACTCTGGATCTTGGGCGGAAGATTCTCGAAGTAGTAGTTGAATCCCACGATAGTGCGCGTGTACAGATCATTGCTCATAGCGGTATTGGGATCGAACTGGTCATACATCACGACCGGCTCAAAGTTCTGGAGGGGACCATCAGAAATAAAATACTTCCCGAGGACATACCATGTCCGCCGTTGAACACCAGGGGCTCCGTCACCGCCGCACTGGGCCACGTGAAGGCAGGCTCCTTGAGCCGGGGTGCCGACAGTGGTTTGGTTGGCTCCGTCATGCCCCTGCCACACCTCGCCCTGAACCATCAATCCTGGAAGGTAGCGAGACGTATAACGAAAATCGAGCCCGTACCGGTCAAACGCTCCTTTCCCACGCCCGTTGATTTCGGTATTAGTATTATTGCTCTCGCCCGTCAGCACCGTAAAACTGACAAACGAAATATCGGTAACCAGAAAACGGGTCCGTGAGTAGTAGACTTTGGGGCCATTAGCTCCTACGGCGTTGGCCTGGAAGTTATTGTTGTTCATAATCCCGACCACGTAGTCCAGCCGATTGAATAAGGTGCCTCTGACATCGGCAAAATAGTCACGCTCTTGAATGAAGTCGATCGTACCGACGGTGCTATTCCCCGACCCGTTTCGCGTTACGGTGCCACTGCCGACCGAGGTGAGGTAGGGTGAGCTGATCACGTCACGGATACCGCCGGAGGTTTCCGTGAAAATGCCGAAGGGCATACGAAACACTCCCATCCGGATGACGTTGAGATTGGGCGCGATGCTGGGCATCGGTCTGAAATCGATATAGGCTTCACGGAACATAGTGGTCGCAGCCCCAGTCCCTGCTGTGGCGCTGGTACAGGGATTAGGCTGTGCCGGACAGCCCGGTGTGTTGTTGGTCAAGTTGTTACTCTGCATTTCCATCAGGGTGTGCCATTTCGGGATGTATTCATTGATTTTTCCATACATGAGTACCTCGGACCGTCGGATCGAGAGGTTATCTTGGCTCTTGCCTTCCGCGACATGGGCATCCTGGTGCGTGTAGAGGAACTGCAGGGCGTTCAATCCGATGTTAAACTTGCCGCTCAGCGACGGAAACCTTTCGATTTTGGCTTTCCACTCCTCGATCATGCCTAA
>VBOM01000273.1 GCA_005877535.1 Nitrospirota bacterium
GACCACACCGCCAAGGTTGACCGCTTGCGCTGCCCTCCCGCCGGATAGTAGGCTGAATCCAGTGGCTCTCGCTCGTTCCGAGGCTCGCCATGTGGGTCGTCTTCCTCCTTGTCCTGTCGCTGCACTTCTCCTTCATCCCTGCATTTGCCGAATCCGACTTCTCTGAGATGTACGAACGCCGCTACAGTATCTTCAACCAGCCCAACCAGTACCGTCCCGATAATCCGCTTAATCCGATCAACGCCTACGATCCGAAGAATCCGTTGAACCCTGTCAATCAGTACGATCCCGGCAACTCCGCGAATCCGATGAACCAGTACAACCCGAGCAACCCCTACAATCCCCTCAACCAATTCAATCCCAAGAATCCGATGAACCCCCTCACCGAATATAATCCCACCACGCCGTTCGAACCCATCAATCGTCCCTTGGGTTCAAATCGCTAGCACGGGGGGGAGAAACGGTCGCCTAGTCGATTCTCGATTGCGCGCGACCTTCTCATCCGGCCCACCCACTGGCAGATATTTTTCACCCGCCCTACCCTCCGATTGCTTCGCAATCGATTTCCCGAGACGTGTCATTAGCTCGGGCGAAGGCATTTTAATTCTCTATACCTCTACTGGAGTAGCCGAGACTGCCCTTTACTGCGCGCATCGAGCTACCGTAATCCATCTAAATGCTCCCTCCAAGTTCGCTCGTTCTCTCTCGAGGAATGGGGGCTGATTGATCTTCCACTGCGCGCGTCCAACGAGGGCCTTCTGAGGCCGCGCGTTGCGCGAGCACAGAAGATCATCAGGCTCCATTCCTTCCTCTGCTCTGCGAGCAAGAAGGGTATCTGGCCACTCCTTCCTCACTCTTCAGAGGCGCACGTTCCGGAGCAGGAGGACGACCAGGTTGCCCATCCCATCCCAATCAGGACTTTGGTCGCAAGCGGAGCACGGCGAGCGACCGAGCTTCAAGATCATACTGAAACCCGCCTTTCAGTAGTGTGACCTGCCTTTGGTTCGCATGGGAGGCCGCCGTTTCCAGCACCGGCTGCCAGCGCACACCACGCTTGTGCGCTGGCAGGGTGAACGGCCGTGGCTCGTGGTGGGCATTGAGCAACATGAGGAATGTATCGTCCAAGAGTGGTTTCCCCTTCGAGTCTTTTTCCTCGATTGCATGGCCGTCTAGCCTTACGCCAAGGCAGCGGACATACCCTTTGCCCCAATCTTCATCAGTCATCTCTTTTCCGTCGGGGCGCAGCCAGGAGATATCCTTGACCTCCGTGCCACGGATACGGCGGCCTTGAAAGAATCGGCGGCGGCGGAACACTGGATGCTGCTGTCGTAGCCCGATAAGGCTTTTCGTGAAGGCCAGGAGTGCCTGTTGCGGCTTGCTCAGATTCCAGTCGATCCAGCTAATCTCATTGTCCTGACAATAGGCGTTGTTGTTGCCACGTTGCGTCCGCCCCATCTCATCGCCGCCACAGATCATCGGGACCCCTTGTGACAAGAGCAATGTGGCTAACATGTTGCGCTTCTGCCGTTCGCGTAGCGCCACGATCGAAGGTTTCGCCGTCGGTCCGTCGACGCCGCAATTCCAGCTGAGATTGTCGTCTGTGCCGTCATGGTTGTCTTCAAGATTGGCCTCGTTGCGCTTCTGGTCATACGAGACTAAATCTTGCAAGGTGAACCCATCGTGAGCCGTCACGAAATTAATGCTCGCATGAGGCCGGCGGCCACCTCCTTCGTAGAGATCGCTGCTCCCGGACAGTCGATATGCCAACTCCGCTGCTTGTCCTCCGTCCCCTTTCCAGTATCGCCGGATCGTGTCACGATATTTTCCGTTCCACTCAGCCCAGCCGGCCGGAAAGTTGCCGACCTGGTACCCGCCTTCACCCAAGTCCCACGGTTCGGCAATCAGTTTCACCTGCGAAAGCACCGGATCCTGATGAATAATGTCGAAAAACGCGCTGAGCCGGTCCACGTCGTGTAGTTCCCTCGCCAGCGTGGAGGCGAGATCGAATCGGAAGCCATCCACATGCATTTCAAGGACCCAGTACCGCAGGCTGTCCATGATGAGTTGAAGGATTCGGGGATGGCGGACATTCAGTGTGTTGCCGCATCCGGTGTAATCCAAATAATAGCGCGGCTGGTCGGGAACCAGCCGGTAGTACGACGCGTTGTCGATTCCGCGAAACGACAGCGTCGGGCCAAAGTGATTGCCTTCTCCCGTGTGGTTGTAGACCACGTCGAGGATGACTTCGATGCCTGCGTTGTGGAGCGCCTTGACCATCGTCTTGAACTCCCACACATGCTCTGCTCGAACAGATGAGGTGGCATACTGAATTTCCGGGGCGAAAAACCCGATCGAGTTATAGCCCCAGTAGTTGGTGAGCCCACGATCGACGAGGTGTTTGTCGCGGATGAAATGATGGACCGGCAACAATTCGACGGCTGTGATACCCACATGTTGCAGATGCTCGATCACTGCCGGCGTCCCGAGTCCGGCATAGGTGCCGCGCAAGTGCTTCGGGATGTCGGGGTGTCTGGCTGTAAATCCATTCACATGCAGTTCATAGATCACCGTCCGGTCCCACGGGGTTCGCAACAATTGGTCTCCGCCCCAGGTGAATGCCTGGTCGACGACCACGCATTTGGGTATAGAGCCGGCGTTGTCTTGATCGTCGACGGAGAGATCCTCTTTGGGGTCACCGATCCGGTATCCATAAAGCGCATTGGACCAATCGATCGTTCCCGCAATCGCCTTCGCATAGGGATCGAACAAGAGCTTGGCAGGGTTGAATCGGTGCCCCTCCTCCGGCTCATAAGGCCCATGGACGCGGTAGCCATAACGCTGTCCGGGACGTACCTCAGGCAGGTATATATGCCAGACGTGATCGGTACATTCCTCGATTCGAATCCGGTGAGTTTCCTTATTGGCGTCAGGTTCGTCAAACAGACACAGCTCCACCGCCGTGGCATTTTCAGAAAACAGCGCGAAGTTCACTCCCTCGCCGTCCCACGTTGCTCCTAAGGGATAAGGATGCCCAGGCCAGATTCTCATTCGGTTGTCAGTCTCCTCGGATGCTGGCAGGTCTGCATGACGTACGGGACCGAAAATCCTGAACAACTTATCATATACCGACAAGTCTTGGCTGGCGCAATGACGCTCGCGCTGCACATAACTTGGCCGCGTACTCGCACGCATGGATTGCCATGGCATACTGGTTTCGACATTGCGTCTCAGTCTTCATGACGCGCACATAGAGTCGGTAGATTCCGCGATCGCGTCTCTGGTGCGAATTAGGTCGATTGAGTATACAGCCATCATTTGTGAAGGACACCAGCTTCGAATGGAAGGCGTCGCATCTATACGAGGCGCGCTGAGGTTTCACCCAGAACAGCCAGTCCTGCTTCTAATCGAAAAGCACGATCAGGGTCTCATCTGCAAGCTATGAACGCCGGTGCCTATGACATGTTGGTGAAACCAGTCGACGAAGCCACGTTGCTCTTCGCCGTGCATCGGACAATTGAAGCCTCTCGTTTACTGTGCCAGGTCAAGAAAGAAGACGAGAAGCTCATGGCAGTCGTGGAGGGCGTGATGAGAGATTCCGATGTGCTGAATGGTACCTAGGGTTTGCGGTCACATTTTGAGATGTTCAAGGCTTTTGCTGAGGCTAAAAGCAAGTCTAAAGGGACAAGGATGAGGTGTCCACCAATTTAAAGGTTCGAGAGGAGAGACACGGTAATCGGCACGCAGGTTCGTTTCATCGGCGCCTCGCCTCTGCGTATTGAATTCCAAGACAGTTGCTACTCCCTCCACTCGCAGGGTGGCCCGATTGGTCTTATACTACGCCCGTCGAGCGACCACCGTTCCATCATGGGGGGGTCGTGAGCACAGGAGACCAAGGGGCTACTCCTGCGTCTTCCACTTGATGCTGCAGCCGATGCTGGCCTTTTGATTGCTGTCGACAGGCTTTCCGGCGAGCGTCGCGTCGATCGCGGCACGCAGATCACGGCCGGTGACAGGCTTGTTGCTGCCGGGGCGACTGTCGTCGAACTGTCCGCGGTAGACGAGCCGCCGATCTCGATCGAAGAGATAGAAATCCGGGGTGCAGGCTGCCCGATAGGCCTTCGCCACGTCCTGGCTTCCATCAAAACAGAAGGGAAAGGTGAAGCCGAGACGCTCGGCCATTTCCT
>VBOM01000274.1 GCA_005877535.1 Nitrospirota bacterium
ACGAAGATCCCGAGCGGGAGGAGAAACCGGTTCATAAGACTGGTTGTACGCCTAAGAACAACAGCGCAATGAGCAACGGTGTCTTAACTTTCAAGGGCGCAGGGGTTGCACTTGCTAATTGAATGCGGGATTAGTTCTTTGCCAACTTTCGCCAGCGTTTGAACTTCGATAGATTATGCCGTCTTCACTAGAAGCAGTAAGTTCTTTGGAATTCTCGGGGTTGATAGCGACAGTAGTAATCTTGATACCATTAAGACCGTCGAGTTTTTTCCAGTTTTGCCCAGCGTCAATTGTTTTCCAAGCCCCAGCTTGTGTGCCAGCATACATAACAGTTAAATCTTTATGAAGCGTAGCGAGCGTATAAACTGTTGTGTTGTCAAAAACTTTAGTTGTTTTTGTCCAGCCACAAAAACAACTAAAAGATTGGAAAACGCCATCAGACGTTCCCGCCAAAAGGACACCCCAATTATCCCAGCCCATAGACTTGTCCATCGAAGTCTGTACTGCCATGTATTCAAACGACCTTACCCCGGGATTCCCTGGTCCATCATCCATACGCTTCCAAGAAACGCCACCGTCTTTACTTTTGAACACACCGTTATCAACAGAATAAGCAAAAAGTAAATCAGGACTACGTTGATCAATTGTCAAACCATGAATATCCGTACCCTTTATCCCATCATCAGAACGCATCCATGTAATACCACCATCAACACTTTTTATGACACCTAGATCATGTCCTCCGGCAAAAATTATTTTCCGGTTTCGGGGGTCAACAACAAGACTCATCCAATCATCAGCATTGACGCTTCCTTTCACCGAAACCTTTTGCCAAGCTTTGCCGCCATCGTTACTCTTGAATAACCCGCCGTGCGTTCCTAAAAGTAGATTGCCTTCGGGGTCGTAGGTAACAGCATGGATATGTTGAGCGCCGGGTATTACAGAATGACTAGAACCCCCTTCATCGCTGTGAGACATAACAGTTTTCTTAGCCGAAGTATCTGCCTGAGTGTTAGTAGATGTATTACTCACGCCCAAGAAATAGCCGACCACTACGGCACCAATAATAAAAACTGGAATTAATAGTTTCTTATTCATAAAGTGACTCTCCGCAGATTGGAGTGGGTGAATGACTGACCTTCCCTCTGTTTTTCGTCTTCCATCGAGCAGGTTTCATGCTACCAGTTCTTCATCTTATGGTTTCACTGATATTTGACCAGCGTGATGAGTCCGCCTTCCATGTGCTCCGCGTTGTGGCAGTGGAAAAACCACGTCCCAGGATTGTCCGCCACGAACTCGATGTCGTAGCTCTCCATGTGTCGCAGCGTGAGCGTGTCGCGCACCATCGGCGTGATGGGCCCTCCGTCGTATTGCAGCACGGCGAAACTGTGGCCGTGCAGGTGCATCGGATGGTCTTCCATGCTCATGTTGAACAGCCGCACACGCACACGGTCGCCCTGTTTCACAACTAATGGGTCGGTGTTGGGATACGCCTTGCCGTTGATCGTCCAGGTGTTCTCGTCATCCCCACCCATCATCCCGCCCATCATCATGCCGCCGCTCAGTGTCAACTGAAACTGTTTGTCGGGGCGCGTCGTTTCGCCTGCTGCCTGCCGCTGGCTGAGAATGGTATCCGGCCAGACTCTGAACCTGCGTGTGTTGCGTGTATCCGCACTCTCGCGGCTATCGTCGGCCGCACCCTCATAACGCACGAGCGTCTTCAAGCCGCGCTCGGGGTGGCCGGGGCGCACACAATGCAACGCCCACACGCCGGGGTTGTTCGCAGTCACTTCCACGTCGTAACGCTCGCCCGTGCCAATCTCGATCGCGTCCACTTCACGCGGCGGCGAGAGTGGGTTGCCGTCAACGTGCGTAATCTTCATCGTGTGACCTTCCAGGCGGATGACGTGCTTCTGTATCGCGCTCGCGTTGATGAAGCGCAGCCGCACGCGCTCGCCCTGGCGCACAAGCAAGGGCGGCGCGGCAGGGGACGCTTTACCATTCACAGTGAATATCACGTTCGGGTCGTCGGGCGTGCTCATCATGTCGTCGCCCATCATATCGTCGCCCATCATGCTGCCCATGCCGCCGTTCGGTTGGTTGTGGTCGGGGTGCAGCGCGTCGGACGACCACTCGCCGAACGTAATGGTGTAATCGCGGTCGTAGCGCGTGTTTACATCTCGCGGCTCGATGATAAGCGGCGCGTAGAGGCCGAGCTGCAGTTGCTTGTGTTCGACGAAATGCGCGTGATACCAGCGCGTGCCAGCGGGCGTGGCGATGAATTCATAGGTGAACGTGCCGCCCGGTCGCACCGGCGGCTGGCTAATGTCCGGCACGCCATCCATGCTAGTCGGCACATTGACTCCGTGCCAGTGAATGGTAGTCGGCTCAGGCAGGTTGTTGGTGAAGATGACGCGTACAAGGTCGCCTTCGCGCACGCGCAGTTCTGGCCCAGGCACCTGGTTGTTGTAAGCCCAGGCAGTCGTCGGTTGGCCTTTCACAAATTCATACGTCATGGCGCTGGCAGTCAGGCGGAACTCGCGCATCTGTCCGCCGACGCGCGGTGTGAGCGCGGCGCGCGTCGGTGCGGCGGTCACGGGCATCGCAGGCGAGGCACGCGCCATATCCAGCAGTGCGCATGACAAGCCGAATAGTTGCACGCCTAAAAACAACAGCGCGATGAGTAACGGTGTCTTAACTTTCATAAGAATCCTCTTTGCAAACTTAGAGACTCTTAATGTACGCCGATTGTTTCTCAACCGGTGGTGCAGATGCTTCCAAAGCACGCACCCGCTCTTGCATTGTCTGCAATTGCTCTTGCAGCTCGGTGATCTGCGCGTCTTTGTCGGCGGCAGGTTGTGTAGGCGGCGTCATGTTCATGCCACACATACCTTGCCTGTTCGAGCGCCCCATATACCACATCATCAACTCGTGATCATCTCGCGAACTTCCCTGCGCAAGTCTTCGGCCAACGGCGCGTTCGAATCGGCCAACGTCTGGTTCTGGCAGACCAGGCAGCGAAGCTCTACGGCGAGGGTTTTTAAGCGCGCCTCAACCTGTGTGTTATCAGCGAGCGGCCTGGCCTCTTCCGCCGCTGCGAGACTTGGGATGAGAAGGATGATCACCAAGAGCCAGCTCATTGGTTCTGCAACTCCCTGACCAGAGGCAAGATCTTTCCTTGCACGGTGTCCTCGCGCAGCGGGCCAATCTGCTTGTAGCGGATGACCCCCGCCTTATCGATCACATAGGTTTCCGGCACCCCGTAGACCCCAAAATTAATGCCGACGCGCCCCGACTCATCCACGGCGATGACCTGATAGGGATTGCCCCACTGTTTCAACCACGTCAGTGCGTCTTCCCTTCGATCCTTATAGTCCATGCCGTAGATGGGCACCGCCCCGGATTGTGCGAGGTGGGTGAGGACAGGATGCTCTTCTTTGCAGGCTTCGCACCAAGAAGCCCAGAAATTGAGCAGCCAGACCTTGCCCTTCAGCTCGTTCGGCGAAAAGGTTTTCTCCTGATCATAGAGCTGCGGAAGCGAAAAATCAGGCGCCGGCTTCCCGACCAACGGAGACGGCAATTCACGCGGGTTGAGCGTCAGCCCGACCGCAAGAAAACCGACCACGACCACGAAGATCCCGAGCGGGAGGAGAAACCGGTTCATGAGACTGGTTGCACTCCTAAGAACAACAGCGCGATGAGCAATGGTGTCTTAACTTTCATAAGAATCCTCTTTGCAAACTTAGAGACTCCTAACGTGCTCCGATTGTTTCTCACCTAGTAGTGCAGATGCTTCCAACGCCTGCACCTGCTTTTGCATTGTCTGCAATTGCTCTTGCAGCTCGGTGATCTGCGCGTCTTTGTCGGCGGCAGGTTGTGTAGGCGGCGTCATGTTCATGCCACACATACCTTGCCCGTTCGAGCGCCCCATAAACCACATCATCAACGCCATGCCGACGGGACAGGCAAGTACTGCGATGGTAGGCAGATAGCTCCATAGAGATTCCATGTGAATTCCTCCTTCGTGATGCGCAGCACAGAGTCGGTATCCTGTG
>VBOM01000158.1 GCA_005877535.1 Nitrospirota bacterium
TGCTGTGCTGAAATGGTTCTCTCCCAGACAGATAGGGCAGCTGGTGGTTACCAGACAGATGGAAAAAGCGCCTTCAGTTGCATCGCCAGGCCAATGTCCCCGCTGATCTTGAGCCGGCCTGACATGGCAACGGCTGGTCCACTTAACTGGCCCTTCAGAATCTTGAGGCAATCCTCTCCCGCCATCGAGAGTACTACGTGCGGATCTGCATGCAGCCCCTCTGCGACCTGACAGGACCCCTCCCGGATCGTGAGAATGTAGTGCCCGCCCTGCTCGCCGCTCAGATCGAATTGGTAGACCGCATCGAGATCTTCGGCGGCATCTGAATCGAGCCGACCTGGGAGAAGCTGAAAAAACTCTTTGATGGTAGTGGAGTTCATGGCTCATCGGAAGATGAGGGTCTCTTGGATCGATACCGGGAGCCGCAGTGCCGCGGCTCCCAGTCCCTTCCTAGTAACGGAGCGTGACCGTCGCGGTACTCCGCCGCGCACCGAAAAAGTCCTTGGAGAACGCCTCGACGACGGCAGGGTCATAGCCCTTGCAGCTGAAAATGTCGAGGTAGGTGTTGTTCGTATCGTTCGCAAAATGGCCGCTGATCAACGAGGTCGAGATCAGTTGCACCATGGAATAGCCGGCCACGCGGCCTGAGCCAAAATCGACGACCTGGCACTCGCCAAAACGCTTCATGTCGATGAGCTCACACAGCTCGACGACATAGCGACGGATATGGTCGGCATTTCGAATCAGGTCGGGATGACAATCTTGGAGGTCGATGGCGGTACAGAGTCCCCACGCCTTCCCCTCACCCACCATCTCCTGGGGGGCAATAGAGGCAGCTACTGGGGACTCGGATGGAAAGATCGCGGACTCTGATTCAGGCGAGCTACTCATAGTGGTTGTACACCTTTCTGTTAGGAGGGTGAAAAACTGTGACGATAGACTGTTGTTCGGACTATACCACGAAACTTTTCACATCAGGGAGGATGGTGAAACTTTTTTTTCGCACCGAGGCCTTCATGGGTCACTGGATCGATTGACAAGGTTCTCCGCGGCCGGAGAGAATGCCACGCATGGCCGATAGCACTCCATCAAAACCGAATCCGGCTCCGCCCTCAGCCGACCTCCCCGATCGCCTCTGCACTTGGTGCCGGGTGGCGATGAAGAAGCGTCTCGTCGGCGGCAAGCAGTTCGTCCACTACACCTGCCCGAAGTGCGTCTTTCAGCACACGACCAGGCTCGGCCCGAAACCACCCGGCCCCGCACACTAGTAGGCTGTTGAAAAATTCCGCCAGCGTCGTTCTCGCCTCGAAAGCATCCTCAACGTAGCCCAGAGGCTACGCCTCCGGTGCTCTCATCGGCTGCGGCCTTGCTGATCGGCCTTTTTGAACAGCCTACTAAATCCCCTTCCGGTCAGTGGTCCGGAAATCAAAAGCATGGTCCTTTGAGTATCTGATGGGCTTGATCTACTAACTGACGAACGAGTTTTCAGGCGGGGGACAGGGGGATGAGGCCAAACCCAACTTATCAGGCAATAAGACGGGAAACGGCTACCGGCGTGAAAAACTTGCCTGCACGTGATCGTCGAAGATATGGGCCAGTCGCTCCCTGTCATCCGGGCTGATCGAGGTGATCTTCGCTCCAAACTTAGGGGAACGCACATGGATGACTTGCAGCCCGCAGGTCAACGTTCTCCCCTGCTCAAGCTCAATCACGAGATGGAGCGCATCGCCGCTCTTCACGAACAAGCGGCTCTCAATCCGGACACCTGTCTCGCTCACATCCAGCACCTTGCAAGGCGCCGAGAGAGCACCCCGTTGCAGACGGCCGCCCCGGCTTACTTCGACACGTGACCCTTTTCGCTTAAACCCCATTCGGCTGCGGCCTCCGTTTTCAACATCGTAGCAAGTGGCCACTCAACTCCAAAGGAAATTGCCAAATGGCGCTATAACTTTGCCCCTACGAGGGTCCGCACCTGCTCCATACGCTTGCGATTAACTCCCATATCTCCGTACCCGGTACGGGAGGCGGAGCGGAAATGGATGGTCTTCGTCTCGTCGTCGAAGAGGAACTCCACGTCATCGACGAATCGGAGCAGCAGGCTGGTAAATTCGTAATGCAGGTAGGACTCGTCTTCCGCGAGAAGCTTCGTGCGTGGCAGTGAGCGAATGACTTCCTTGAGCACCTCCTTCGCCTCAGCCCGCGACTTGCGATAGCGAAACGGCGCGATGGCATGGCCCTCATCCGACGCCTGCGTGGAGACGCAATTTGGGCTGGAAGGGCAGGGTCCTAAGGTACGAGGGTTCATGTGACACCTGGGAACGCTTCACGAGGGATGGGCACTCACAATGTCGCGCAACCAGATCTCACAAATCAACACGGCGTCGGGAGGAATGAGGTCCGGAATGCCTTTATCTCGGTAGGCCAGATGGGGACTGATGCGAACTTTTCGATAACCGCCGACCTTCATCCCCATCAAGACATGTTCCACACCGGCTATTGTCTGGCGGCTTCCAAGCATGGTTTTGTGGTCGACGAAGATGAAGCCTCCTTCAACTCGAATCATGTCTTTTGGAAGGTGTTCCGCCTGAGTTTCGTTTAGCATCACTTCGTCACCCTGATTCAGGAAGATCCTGGTGTTGTAGACAACACGTTCGCCTTTTTTCGCTGGCGTCCCCACTCCTTCTCGTTCCTCAAGCAATTTGAGACCACTGATCCGTTTCATGGCATTAGTACAAGAGCGTTCTGGATGTCGCCCCTGTCTCTCCTCGCTCTGCCACGACAACGGACACGCGTCCAACGACCCGCCCGTCTTCGGTTTCGACGTCCACGCGCCAGTCCCCCGGATCGAGCCGCTGCTTGAACGTATAGGCGCGGTAGCCGCCTTCCCGACCGCCGGCAATTTGGATCGGAATCTTGTCGGCATGGGTGAAGGGCTTGCTGCTGTTCGTTCGGAAGTACCAATGGTGGTAGACGGTGGTGTTCAGCGCCACCGGGGCGAAAACGGCAGTGAAGCAATATACTGGTTCATCAGCTGGAAAAGGATTTTGCGAACGCTTCCACACTTGATACCATTCGCGATCGAAGCTGAGCACAAACCGGTCGTCCTGCTTCTGCACCTCGCGATACATGCCTCCGAACTTCATCGAGAGCGGCACGGGCGGAATCCAATTCAAGAAATAGAACCCGACCAGGAGGCCAATGAGGGCAATCGCTGGTGCTCCAACCAGTATCGTTTCCTTCTGCGACCGTTCCGGATTGCGTTGATAGATCAACTGGACCACGCGCAGCGTCACTCCTACGCTCAGCGCGGCTCCAAGCAGAAACAGCCACGTTCCCATGGTCCCGACCATGACGGGCAGGAAGAACGTGAAGAAGCTGAAGCTGGCCAGGGCGTAAAGCGCAACGAGCAGGCGCAGATTCGAGAGGCGGTCGCGCAAGAATTCGTTTGCCATCAATAGCAAGACAAGCACACCTAGGAATATCCCCGTGCGTGTGAGCGTCGCGCTGCGCGAGTAAAACACGGCGTAGGCGCTGAAGAGCCCTCCCAGGAGAAACTGGATCGCCCTCGGATAGTAGGGCCGGGCCTTGATCAGGGATTTGGTGAACGACGAACCTTGAGGTTCAATTGTGGCCGGTTCCACCGCGACCACGCCAAGACGACCGGTGAGGACGATGAGAAAGCCGAGCGTCACTAGATAGAGGAGGAGAATCAGATTATCTTGCAGTCGATCGATGCGCGTCAGCGTGAAGGTGTCGTAGGTGACGCCTGAGGCAAAAAACAAGGCCGACATGAATGGATTGGCCAACACGGTCCTGATTGTGGAGGAAGAGAGCATGAGCCTAAACTTCAGGATATTCCTGGGATTGTCAAATGAACGGGAGAAAGCGGACGGCTCAAAACGATCGTGCACACGAGACTTTCGATGGCCCACGCGTATAGCGCAACAAGAGAACGCTTCCGCGGATAGCTCAAAGCGATCGCCCTTCTCACCCACCCA
>VBOM01000159.1 GCA_005877535.1 Nitrospirota bacterium
TGCGGTACCATGCTCCAGTCCCCTTGCTTTACCTCCCACACCAGGCGACAATTGCCATCCAATTCGATGAGAAATGAGCTGTTCTCTTCACGCGCCGGTCCGAGTCATTGGGCATTGAGCTTGCTCCCTTTCGCTATATTCTGTTCGCCATCAATGAAAGGAGGAGACTATGAGACGAACTCCGCTTGACCGAACTATGCGAATCCGGGCCCCCGCATTGGCTATGCTGTGTGCGATGGCCGTCGGGGGATGCGTGAGCACGGGAACCCACACAAAAACGCTCAACGAACTTGAGGCTGCAAAGAAAACATCCGCCCAGCTGGAACAGCAATTGGCTGAGCTACAACAAAATCTGGACCAGGAAGCCGCTCAGCGAAAAGCAGCCGAACAGCAGGCTGCCGAGTTGGCCAAAGAACGTGAAGCGCTCGCGGCACGCTCAAGCGAACTGAACAGTGAGCTCGGCAATGTGCGCGGTCAAATCACTGATCTCGAACAGAAGCTCGCGAGCGGAAGTGCCTCGGCGAGTGAAGAAATCGCCAAGCTACAGAAACAGGCGTCTGAGCTCGAAGCCAACGCCGCTCGCACCGCGAAGGAACGTGAGCAACTTCGGCAGGAACAATCACAACTTGCAGCGACGTTAGAACAAGAACGGCTGGCGAAAGAAGAAGAAATCAAACGGCTGACGCGAACACAGGAAGAACTATCCAGATCGCTGCAAGACGAAATTTCCAAGGGCAATATCACCATTCAACAGGTGCGCGACCGCCTGACGATCAACATGGTGGATCGCGTCCTGTTTGATTCCGGCCAGGCCCAAGTGAAACCGGCCGGCGTGAAAGTGCTGAAACAGGTCAGTGACGTGCTCAACAAGATCTCAGACAAACAAATTCGGATCGAAGGCCATACCGACAATGTGCCCATCAGCTCTAAATTACAAGATCGCTTCAAGACAAACTGGGAACTCTCAACGGCACGAGCCACAACCGTGGTGCGCTACCTGATCGATCAAGGCGGTGTGGACCGGCAGTACCTCTCCGCAGTTGGCTACGCGGACACACATCCCCTCGCCTCGAACGACTCCGAAGAGGGGCGATCATCCAACCGTCGAATTGAAATCGTGCTGTACCCGAAGGACCTCAAAGAAATTGCCGGCCAAGTAGAAACCAGTACGGCCGCATCGAAATAGCGGCACAGACCACGAGGAGGCGCGTACCAACAGGTCACGCCTCCTCTCTGCTACATCCAAAAGAACGCCCACCAAGAAACAACATCCTGACGGCTTGCACTGCACCGAAGGATGTGGTTCCATCTGTTCGGTTTCTTTACTGGAAGCAACGGTGAGGGTATGCGCTGGGAAGGGCAACGGGAAAGCGACAATGTCGAAGATCGTCGAGGTATGGGACCGGCCAGGGTCGGAGGCGTCGGGGGACTTGGACTAGGCGGTATCGTGCTGGTGCTGGCCGTCAGCTATTTGACCGGCATCAATCCCTTGACCCTCATCGATATGCTCAGCGACGTACAGGTCATGACGGAATCATCGGCACCCTTCGAGCCAGTACCGATCGGATCGCCCAATGACCGACTGGGCAAGTTTGCCTCAGTCGTCCTCGCCGATACGGAAACTACCTGGAGGCAACTTTTGGGGCCGCGGTATGAAGATCCTCGACTCGTACTCTTCACAGACGCAGTCCAGTCTGCTTGCGGGACCACGTTGTCCTCAGTCGGTCCTTTCTACTGCCCCAGGGATCACAAATTGTATCTCGATCTCTCCTTCTTCAACGAGATGTCGCACCGCCTGGGTGCTCCCGGCGACTTCGCCCAGGCATATGTGATCGCCCATGAGGTGGGCCATCACGTGCAAAACCTGATGGGCATTGCAGAGAAGGTGACGCGCCTCCAGCACCAGGCCTCTGAACGAGAAGGGAATGCCTTGTCAGTGCGAATGGAACTGCAGGCCGATTGTTTCGCCGGCGTCTGGGGCCACCACACCAAACGTGAACGGAACTTGATCGAACCGGGCGATTTCGAAGAAGGCTTGAAGGCCGCTGCCGCCATCGGAGATGACCGGCTCCAAAAGATGGGACAAGGCTCTGTCCAGCCGGAAAGCTGGACGCATGGCTCCTCTGAACAGCGAATGACGTGGCTCCGCAAAGGATTGGAGACAGGCGACCCCGACGCCTGTGATACCTTCGCTAGCAGCCGGCTGTAGCCAGTCTATGGATCAAGAACTGGACCAGCCGGAATCCTCCTCCGCAGAGGGCATCTGCGCAACCTTACTGGCCGATGCGCCCTGGAATGCAAAGTCCGTCATCGCTGCTGCGGTTGCGACTGTCGGAGGGTTCGCCTCATGGGCTGCTGATCTCTCATCGCCTGCTGTGTTAGGCATCGGTGGCAGCTATCTGGGCGGATTCTTCTTTGGGTGGGCGTTCCGGCGGTTTCTGAAAATGACCGCACTGATCATGGGCTTGTTGCTGACCTGCATCGCCGTATTGGAAGATACCGGCTGGATCGATCTAGCAGGATGCTGAAAAAGTCCGCCAGCAGCGTTCTCGCGTCGCTCAGACCCTCAACGTACCCCAGAGGGTACGGCCTCGGCCCTTCACTCGCTGCGGCCTTGCTGGACGACCTTTTTGAGCATCCTGCGGGAGTGTTCTCCTCTTGTCCTGCACATGCGTACCATCGAAGTTCTGATGTGCCGAGATGGTTTTCGGCAGCCTGCTAGATTGGACGGCGGTGGAAACGCAGATCAGCCACGCCATCGCGGCGGCACACCAGGGTGCCGAAGGACTCAAGCACATCCTCTCTGGTTATCTCCCGTCAACGGGGGCAGGAGCGGTTGGAATGTTCTTCGGATTTCGAAAGCGGTAAAAGCACGGTCGTGCGTATACAGAAGGCTAAAGGAAACCCAGAAACTCACAGGTATCATTTTTCAGACTTGAAGGACTCTTTCAGCTTTTTCCCCGCCTCTTCGACTTTTTGGCCTAACGATTCGGCCGATCGTTTCAATTCATTGCCGACCTTCTTGGGTGTCTCACTCTCTTCGAGCTTCTTCACCACTCCGGATACTTGTTGCTCAATTTTTGTCGCCGTATTTTTCAATGCTGTGCCGACTTGATCAACAACCCCGGCGGGTTCCTTGGTCTTATTATCCGCGGCCTGGACGAAGTTTGCAATGCCGACGATGCACACAATCATGAATAATATTCCTGCGATACCCATCTAGCCATTCCTCCACAAAGAGACCCATCAAGAATGTCTCATCCGCCACCCTTTCGGAAGCAACGTCGTCTCATTATACTATGCTGACACGTGAGCTTCTCTCGAAAGGATTATCCATGCGTATCCGTCATCTCCTCTCTTCACATTTCTCACAGCTAGCAGGTTTCGTCGTATGGGCCGGCGTGACGATGCTCGCTGCTCCACTCAGCGCAGAACCGACGTCACTCAGCCAGGAAACGTTTCTGCGAGCTAAACAAGTTACGGTCGGCATCCTGGAGGACAACCAAGATCAGCGTACGCCGGAGAAACCAGGAAAAATCGTCGTCCGAGGAACCGGGTTTCACTTGCGAGATGGCTACGTCATAACCGCAAGACACGCCGCGGAGAAACACGACCCCTCGACGGGCGCCATCATCCAGAAGCACGTTCGCATTCTCACTTCGGATCTCAATGAGCTTCCTGCTGACCTCGTCGGTGACAGTGCGTTTATGGATGTCGTGATCTACCGTATCGCCGAACAGCATCGATCCAAACTGCTGGCAGGAACAGTGTTCGCCGCCGGAGATGCCACCCCTGGGATGGAGGTCTTCACCGTTGGCTTTCCGCTCGGCTGGGGCCCCACCATGGCCTTCGGCCGCCTCGGAAATACGAACACTTTCCTCCAAACAGTCGAAACGCGACTCATCCAGGCCGACCTCTCAGCCTGCAACGGCAACTCAGGAGGCGGATTATTCAATACCCAAGGGGAAATCGTCGGGATCATGCACGCCATTATTCAAACAGAAAAAGACGAGACACAGGACCATTGCAGCCGCATGACCTTCGCCATTCCTGGCATTCTCGCCGAACGAATTGTCAACG
>VBOM01000160.1 GCA_005877535.1 Nitrospirota bacterium
GACGAATAATAAGGAGCACCAAGTCTGTGCGCGCTGCCGAGTGGTCAGGCGGCCGGGTCCCCGTTGAGGCTCTGAACGACGCGAGAACGAAGCATGGGAAAAGGCACGTTTCGGCGTGCCGGGGTTGGGCGGGTGAGATGAGTGACTTTTTCAGCCTCTTGCTAGTTTCCGTAACGAAACGTGGGGGCGGGCTCAGCTGGGGCTCTGCGTGCGCGAGTTGATTCGAGTCGTTGTGGTACGTCGTGGAAGGTCGGGATCGATTCGTATATTGCGGCAGCCTGACTCCACTGTTCTTGGGCTTCGTAGAGTAAGCCTAGTTCATAACGAATGGCTTGCGCCTTGGCTCCATGGCACTTCGGGTCCTTCAGCAGCAACTCGAGCTGGGCACTCGCCGACTTGCATGCTCCCTGTTCTTTCAAGCAAACCGCGATCATGAGACAGGAGTCCGAAAAAAAGTCGTGGCTCTGCATCGAGAGACAAAACTCTTCCTTCGCTTCGTCCAGCAACCCCATGTTCTTATATGCCACTCCCAGCGTGTAATGGGTCTCCGGAGCAATCTCGTTCCCGGGTAGAGCAGAAACAGGCGTCTCGATGGCAGGGACTGACGTATGCGGCTTCGGCGCAAACGTTGAGGCCCATTTGGCGACCAAGGGGCTGGCTGGAGCTAGTTCTTTGACTTTCGCATAGAGACTCGCCGGTTGAGTCGGACTCTCATCGTTTGGATGCGTCAGGAGCAATTCGAGGGCGCGTGAATATTGCAAGGCTGCGCCGGCGGTATCGCCTTTGTCTTCAAGCAGGGAGCCGAACAGCTCTCGAGTCTCTGCATGATCCGGCTGCGCCGTTACCAAGCCACTGAGCCAGTCTTCCGCCTCAGCATACTGGCCGGCCTTGAGATACGCACGGAACTGCTCGTTCGTCGAGAGGACAGGGGAAAAGGGAGCAACCGGGCCTGAACCTTGCGGCGACGGGCCCGATGGCTGGTCCGGCTCAACATTCGACAACGAAAACCCATTACCCGATGTAATCGGTTTTGGTTCTGCAAACTGTGCCGGCTCCGATTGGGCTGGCGCAGACTCCGGCTTAGCGAGCGAGAAATTCCTCTCTTGTGGCGGGGTGACCTTGGAGCCCACACTCCAAGGATCATCCGGTGCCGCGCCGGTCCATGAAAATTCTGGCGAACCCTGCGCCGGCGAAGAGGTCGTTCCTGTCGGGGCATGAGGTGTCGCCGACGCAGGCGCTTCAACAGAGCTCTCGCCGTTCATGAGCGCAGAGAGCTTCGCGACAATAGGATTGCCCGGAGCGAGCAACTTGATCTTCTCAAACAGTTCTTCGTGAAGAGCAGGCATACCGGGTTCCGGATGCTGAAGCAGCAGCTCGGTGGCCTTCCCATAGTGGGTCACCGCATTGGCCACATCGCCCCTTTCTTCGTATAGTTCCCCATAGAGTTCGAGGATCGGTACGGAGTTTGGTTCTACGGCCAGAAATTCAACCATCAACGATTCGGCCTGCTCATAATCTTGGGCCCGCAAAGCCGCCCCGGCAAGGTAGCGATATTCGCCGAGCGCCACCTGAATATCACCACGGTGCAGATGCAACTTGGCCAGCAATTGACACACTTCAGGATTTCCTGGCTCTTTGGTCAGCATTTGATGGAGAATTGCCTCTGCCCCAGCAAATTGTTTTCCTTCGATGCGGCGAGTGGCTTCCGTTAGCAGATTGGGCGGCTCGGCACTCTTAGTCACGCCCCCTTCAACGCCGACTCCCGTTTTGGCGGCGAGGCTAGGATTCCCATTGGTCTTTTTGAAATGTTCGATGAACTGCGCTGCCTCACTATTGGTAGGATCGATCCGCATGACAGCTTGATACGCATCCTTAGCCTCAGCATAGCGCTGTTGTGCTGACCGCTCCCGCCCTAACTGCAAATAGACCTTCGTGGCTTCGTCCTGCATGTTTTCTTGCAGGCACAACTCCGCCACCCGCTGCTGGGCATCCAGATTCGAGGGATCCTGGCTGACGATCTTCTTGTAGATGTCCAGCGCATCTTTATTTTTTCCCGCCTTGAGGTAGTGTTTCCCCAGAGTGAGATAATCTTGAACCGCACTACTCAGCAGACCGCGTTCCGCATTGAGATCTCCCAGATGCCGGAACACGTCGTACCGTGAAGCATCAAGCTTCAAGATCTTTTTGAACGTGGCGATCGCCTTGAGGGTGGCCCCTTCGGCACGGAAGGCATTGGCCGCCTGCACAAAGGCCGCCACGGCATCGTTGGTGGCCTGGCGTTTGAGGTGTAACTCCCCGATAGAATTGAAAATACTCCCATCGCCAGGCGACTCGACGGCGAGCCTCTTCCATTCGTTAATGGCAGCGTCGAATTGACCCCGTGACGCAAAGAGCTGTGCGTTCCGCAATACGCTACTACGGTCGATCGCCAAGTCTAACCTCCACAACGATGAAACGCTAACAGTGTAAATGGACATTGTCAATGAAATGGGGCATTTGGATGCAGGTCTACCGAGCAAAACTACGAAGGCCTGCCTCGAGATGAAAGGCAGGCCTCCTATGACACAATGCCGCAGTGTGAAAACGTCAAGACTCGGCAACGGCCATCTTCAAGACGTTCGAAGCCTGAGGCCCCTTTGCGCCTTGCACGACCTCGAACTCGACATTTTCTCCCTCTTTCAAGGTCTTGAACCCTTCTCCTTGCAGCGCGGAATAATGTACGAAGACATCATCCCCGCTCTCAAGGCGAATGAACCCAAATCCCTTGCGATCATTGAACCATTTGACCGTACCTTTTGTCTTCACAGAACACTCCTTTCCTTAACGGCCACGCCTAGTTACGTAGCCGGCCCCAGAACCCAGCTGGCAACACTCCTGAATGAAGAGAAAAAGACACGAAGATACGTAGGGTGGAATGACGGGTTCATTGGAGAGACAACAACGATCACAAAACCCATCTTGGTTGCAACTCGCGCAGCATGTACCACGACACTTCAAATCTTGTCAAGCCATTCTTTGGCCACATGATTGCCGGGCATGAGGTAGACAAGCCTCGCCCGCTCGCCTATAGTGTCTTACCGGGCGAGGAGCGTGATTCTTCGAATGTTTCTACGAACGCTGCTGGATCGTTACATCTTCACCGAACTCCTTTCCCCTTTTAGTGTCAGCCTCGGGGCGCTGTGTTTTGTGATGCTCACGCGGGAACTCCTGCGCTTAGTGGAACTGCTGGTCTCCAAAGGTGTCGGGATCGTGGCGGTCCTGCAAGTCTTCGCCCATCTGATGCCTTCTTTCCTCGTGTTGACCCTCCCGATCGCCGGGATCATCGCATCGATCACCGCTTTCGGACGACTTTCCTTTGACAAAGAGTTGGTGGCGATGCAGACCGCTGGCCTGAGCCTCATGCGATTGGCTCGCCCCGTGCTGCTTTTTGCCTTGCTCGTATTCGGTTTGACCTTGTGGTTAGCACAGTGGGGGCAACCCTGGAGTTCGATGAACCTCAAGAAGGTGGCCCTGAATCTCCTTCGGGATCAGCTGGTGCTGGCGCTGGAACGGGGAACCTTTAACGAGCCCATCCCCAAGATAATGATCTATGTTCCGGATGAAAATCCCGAACAGGCCACGACCGGTATCTTTGTTTCCGACGAGCGGAATGCAGACGATCCCCGTATCATCGTGGCGAGGCAGTACGAGGTCTTGATGGATGCCTCGACTAATCAAGTTGCCTTACGATTGCAGCATGGGGTCATTCACAGCCGCCCGAATCAGGCCGATCAATACGAGCAAGCGTCCTTCGCTAGCTACGATCTGAAACTTTCGCTAAATCAAAGCGGCTACTCAGCCACGGAGGACCGCCCGTCGTACGACACCATAATCGGCCAGCTTGCACAATCCCAATGGCGCGACCCGTCTGCGCTCCGACGATTGATGGAGTATTATAAAGATCTGGCCTTTCCGACCGCCTCGCTGGTATTTTGCCTTTTAGGCGTCCCGGTCGGCATTGCCTCGAAGCGATCCGGTCGAATCGGCGGATTTGCGGTCGGCGTGTTAGTCGTCATCATTTACTACATGCTG